>JBKJZQ010000001.1:0-8268 GCA_046715095.1 Actinomycetota bacterium
TTGTTCCTCAGCTGCACGACGAAGGCGTCGGTGAGGCGGAACACCGCAAGTGACACGATCGCGATGAACGCGAGGGCGAGGATGAACGGGAGCCGGGTACGACGGGGCTGGGAGGGCGTGCTCACAAAGCGAGCGTAACCGCCAATCCGGGGACGTAGGCGGCTCCGAATCCCTTTGAAGATGACTATGGTGATCGATGGGACCCGCCAGCGACACCGGTCTGGCACCGTGGGGGCGGGCGGCTACGATGTTCCGTTCATGGACAGAGCAGAGAACGCCGCCCTTGCCGGCCGCCTCCTCGAACGGGACGAGAGCGCTCTCGAGGAGGTCATCGCCGCCTACGGGGGCGTGGTCTTTGGCATCGCTCGGCGGGTCATCGCCGACGCCGCGATGGCGGAGGAAGTGGCTCAAGACGCCTTCCTCGCCTTGTGGCGACGCCCGGGGGCCTTCGACCCCGACAGAGGAAGCTTGCAGTCGTTCTTGATCGGGATCGCAAGGAACAAGGCGATCGATCTCGTTCGGCGGGAGGAGTCCCGGCGCCGTACCAAGGACGCGTTGATCGCCGAGGCTGAGGCACTACCCGCGGTAGCTGCCGCACCCTCCGCCTCGGAGGGGTTCGGTGAGAGACAAGAGATGACGGCCGCGCTCCAGAAGCTGTCTCCGTTGCAGCGTGAGGCGATCGTCCTCGCCTACTTCGGCGGACGGACCTACCGCGAGGTGGCTGAGGAGCTTGAGATACCGGAAGGCACCGCGAAGACGAGGGTGAGGGACGGTTTGATCAGGCTCAGAGACCTGCTCGGCAGTCCGAGAGGAAGCGGGAGTTAGCCATGGACGAGCGCGAACACGAAAACATGAGGTCGCTGATCGCGCCTTACGTGCTCGGAGCGGTTCCTCCCGAGGAGATGGCGCGCGTCCGCGCTCATCTCCTGTCGTGTGACGAATGCCTGGCTGAGGCCGATCGACTCGCGCCGGCCGCCGATTCGCTCGCCGCTACTGTCGAAGAGGTCGAGCTGCCCCCGGGTTTCTCGGAGCGAGTGATAAGCCAGGTGCGGGCGGACCGACCAAGCACGGCGGCAACGCCGTCTCCGGCACGCAGGTGGGGCCGGCTCCCGGCTCTCGCGGCCGTGGCGATGCTGCTCGTTACCGCGGTGATGGGCGCGGCCCTCTACGGCAGTAACCGCGATCTCGATGTCCGTAACGAAGCGGTCGGGCGCCTGCTCTCCGACGACGGGATGAAGCTTCAGGGAACCGGGGCCAGTGCGGCGATGGTCCCGACCGACGATGGCGCGCTCCTCGTGGCCCAGGGCCTCGGATCACTCTCCGACGACCGGGTGTACCAGCTGTGGCTCATGAAGGGTGATTGCGAGCCGGGATCGAACGGAGAGTGCGATATCCGGGGAGCAGCTACCTTCACAACCGATGCTGGCCTCACATTCGTCGAGGTCGACGGATCCCTCGCGGGCTATAGCAGGGCAGCCGTGACCGTGGAACCCGAGGGTGGATCCGAGCAGCCGACGAGCGACCCGGTGGTCGATTCCGCTACGGCTTGAGTTCCAGCCCCATCACGGCATAGGGGTAGGGCCGGTTCGGGAACCTGAAGTTGTCCGAGACCGTCTTCCAGCCGCGTTCTCGGTAAAGGGCGAGCGCCTCTTCATTACCGCATTGGGTTGACAGCACGGAGGTCGCGTTCGGCAGTCCCTCGAGGAGCGCGTCGTGCAGTCCGCCTCCCACCCCCCGCCCGCGAGCTTCCATCAGTACCGCGAGCTCGACGAACTCGAAGCTGTCCGCGAACCACCGGTCCGTGATGGCCGCCGGTAGCGTGCCGATCAAGGTTTCCCGCCACCATCCCCCCGGTGCGCTCGTGTACCCGTAGGCGAACCCGAGCATGGGAGCGGTCGACTCTTCGCGCGCGGTGACGAGCCGGAAGTCCTCTCTGCCGAGGTGCATGTCGAAGACCGAAGCGAAGTCGCGGATCTGTTGATGGGTCAGAGCGTATCTGGTCGTCGCCCATGCATCTCCGTAGGTCTTCACTACTTCGGAACGGATCTTCGCCGCGTCCGTCTTACCCAGCAGCTCGATCACCATCGGTCGACGAATTGGTAGAGGGCGATCGAACCGATCTCGTGCACGAGCTCCTTGGCCTTGGTGAGCCTGCTTCGGTTCAGATCGACGTACGAGGCGGGGCTCGCGTAGACGTCGTTGAACCCGAGGTCGCTCCCGATCCTCTTCAAACGCTCGGAGTGCATCGGGTCTGAGACCATCAGAACCGAATCGATGTCGCTGTCCGCGGCGATGTCCCGGACCTTCTCGAGGGACTCGAGGGTTGTTTGCCCTTGGTCCTCTCCGAGGATCGAGTCGGCGGGCACTCCCTGCGACTCGAGGTACGCACCCCCGGCCCCCGCTTCGGTGAACCTGTCTCCCGGCTGTTTCCCGCCGGTGACGATCACAACCTCGGAGAAGCCTTCGTTATAGAGGAACGCCGCCTGATCCAGGCGCGCCTTGAATACCGGTGAGGGCTCGCCGTCGTATTGGGCGGCTCCGAGAACCACGATCGCGTCGGCCGAGTGCAGCTCGTCGCGGTGGGATTGCATCCACACCTGGATGCCGATCCAGGTCGGGTAGGCAACGACGAGGACGATGAGGGCAAGGACCAGGAGCCTGGCGCGCTTCATCTCTCCAGGCTACCCAGGCCCTACAGGGAACGGAACAGCGCCGCCTGCTTGACCTCTTGGATGGCCAGCGTGACCTTGATCCCCCGAGGACAGGCATCGGTGCAGTTGAAGACGGTGCGACATTTGAAGGCGCCGTTCTTCGACGACAGGATCTGGAGCCGTTCGGCGGCTCCTGAGTCCCGGGAATCGAAGATGAAGCGGTGGGCGTTGACGATCGCGGCGGGACCGACGTATTCCTCGTCCGACCAGAAGATCGGGCACGAGCTCGTGCACGCGGCGCACAAGATGCACTTAGTCGTGTCGTCGAACCTGGCGCGCTCCTCTGGACTCTGGATGCGCTCGCGGTCGGGTTCGTGCTCGCGATCGTCGGTGATCAGCCACGGCTTGACCGCCCGGTAGCCGGCGAAGAAGGGTTCCATGTCGACGACGAGGTCTCGGATCACCGGCATCCCGCGGATTGGCTCGACGGTGATCTCGGACGGGAGGTCCTTCACGAGGATCTTGCATGCAAGCCTGTTGACCCCGTTGACCACGACCGCGTCGGACCCGCAGATGCCGTGGCCACAAGAACGCCGGACCGCGAGAGAGTGGTCCTGGTACCACTTGATCTCATGGAGGAGGTCGAGCAGCCGGTCCATCGGATCGGCTTCGACCTTGTACTCCTCGAAGTGGCTCTCGGTGTCGGTCTCCGGATTGAAACGAAGAACCTTGAGAGTGACTTCCATCGGGCTCAGTATTTCCTTTCCACTGGTTCGTACCGGCCCATCGTGACGGGCTTATAGGCGAGGCGAGTATCTCCGTCCGGGGTCTTGTTTATGAAGGTGTGCTTCAGCCAGTGCTCGTCTTCACGCATCTGGTGATCCTCGCGGTAGTGGCCCCCGCGGGATTCGGTTCGGGCTTTGGCCGAGATTACGAGAGCTTCCGCCATGTCGATTATGAAGCCCAACTCGATGTGCTCGACGAGCTCGGTGTTGAACACCTTGCTTCTGTCCTTGACCCTTGCCTTCGCGTACCGCTCACGAAGATGAGCCACTGAGTTGATCGCCTGGCCTAGGCCCTCGTCATTGCGCGTGACCGAAGCCTTGTCCCACATCTCTTCCTGGAGGTCCTTGCGGATCGCCGCGATCGGCTCGGTCGATTCACCGTCGGTGAGCGACGCGACCCAGTCTTCAGACGATTTGGCGACGTCGTCGGGGATGTCGATGAGTTTCGTTCGGGCGGCGTGCTCGGCCATGCCCAGGCCACCGCGCCGCCCGAACACCACGATGTCGAGCAGCGAGTTCGTTCCGAGGCGGTTGGCGCCGTGTACGGAAACACACGCACATTCGCCGGCCGCGTAGAAACCGGGGACGACTTCGCCGTGCGCGCTGCGCAGAACCTCGGCGTTGACGTTCGTCGGGATCCCACCCATCGCATAGTGGGCCGTGGGGACCGTAGGAACCCCCTCTTTGAGCGGATCGACATCGAGATAGGTCCGGGCGAACTCCGTGATGTCGGGCAGCTTCGCCTCGACGACCTCGGGATCGACGGCGGTCAGGTCGAGGAGGATGTAGTCCTTGTTGGGTCCGGCCCCCCGTCCCTCTTTGATCTCGAAGAACTCGGCGCGGGACACCATGTCGCGGGGAGCGAGGTCCTTGATCGTCGGCGCATAGCGCTCCATGAAGCGTTCGCCGTCGCCGTTGCGCAGGATGCCGCCCTCGCCACGTGCGGCCTCGGAGAGCAGGATGCCGAGGCGGTAGAGGCCGGTGGGATGGAACTGGAAGAACTCCATGTCTTCGAGCGGGAGCCCCTTGCGGTACACGACCCCGGGGCCATCGCCGGTAAGCGTGTGTGCGTTCGAGGTGATCTTGAACATCTTGCCGTAGCCACCGGTTGCGAAGAGGACCGCCTTGGCGCGGAAGGTGTGGATCTCGCCGGTGGCGATCTCGTAAGCCACGATCCCTCCGCACACCCCACCTTCGATGATCAGGTCGAGGACGAAGAACTCGTTGTAGAACTCGACGCCTTGCTTGTTGCACTGCTGGAAGAGCGTCTGGAGGATCATGTGGCCGGTGCGGTCGGCGGCGTAGCACGCCCTCTTTACCGCGGACTCGCCGTGGTTGCGCGTGTGGCCGCCGAAGCGTCGTTGGTCGATCTTGCCGTCGGGGGTCCGGTTGAACGGGAGCCCCATGCGCTCGAGGTCGAGCACCGACTCGACCGCTTCCTGGCACATGACGTCGACCGCGTCCTGGTCGGAGAGGAAGTCGCCGCCCTTGACGGTGTCGAAGGCGTGCCACTCCCACGAGTCCTCTTCGACGTTCGCGAGCGCCGCACACATGCCGCCTTGCGCGGCCCCGGTGTGAGACCTGGTGGGGTACATCTTCGAGACGACCGCGGTCTTGCAGCCCTTGCTGGCCTCGAGCGCGGCCCTGAGCCCGGCTCCACCAGCTCCTACGATGACCGCATCGTAGATATGTACGTTGTTCGGCACTAGCCACCTACCCTGGGGTCGAAGGTCACGATGACGGCCGTGCCCATGATCATGGCGATGGCGGTCGCGCTGTAGAGGGTCGCCTTGATCGCGGTCCTCACGCCGGGCCGGTGGACGTAGTCATCGATGATGATGCGCAATCCGTTGACGCCATGTAGGAGGGCGAGGACCAAGAGGACCCAGTCGAAGGTCTTCCATCCGACGTTGTCCCACCGTTCGGCGACGAATTCGAAGTTGACACGCTCGACTCCCGAGTCGACGAGGTGCATCACGTAGAGGTGGATCAGCACGAGGAACAGCAGCACGATCCCGGAGAGCCTCATGAAGAACCACCACCACACCTCTGCCTTTGAGGGACTCCGGTCGGCTTCGAACGCCCTGGGCTTCTTCTTCCGGTACACCTCTTCGATCGTGGCCATGCCCGGATGTTAACGCCCCGCCACCCTCCCTCCGGAGCAAGCACTTTCCCCGCTCGACTAGCATCTAGTCGTGACCGAGGAACGAAGGACCGACTCAGGGATCGAGATCGAGCCCCTCTATACGGGGGTCGATCATCCGGTTGACGACAACAAGCTCGGGGCCCCGGGCAAGTACCCGTTCACCCGGGGAATCTACCCGGGCATGTACCGGGACCGCTTGTGGACGATGCGCCAGTACGCCGGCTTCGGCTCGGCCGAGGAGACCAACAGGCGTTTCAAGTACCTGTTGAAGGCCGGGCAAACTGGATTATCGGTCGCCTTCGACCTCCCCACCCAGATGGGGTACGACTCCGACCATCCCAAAGCTCAGGCTGAGGTCGGCCGGGTGGGTGTGGCGATCGACTCGCTCGCCGACATGGAGCTCCTGTTCGACGGCATCCCCCTCGACGAAGCCTCGACCTCGATGACGATCAACTCGACCGCCGCGATCCTGCTGCTCCTCTATGAGCTCGTCGCCGAGAAGCAGGGCGTTCCCAAAGAGAAGATCTCCGGCACCACGCAGAACGACATCCTCAAGGAGTACACGGCCCGGGGCACGTACATCTATCCGCCCAAGCCGTCGATGCGGATCGTCACCGACCTCTTCGCCTACTGCAAGGACAACCTCCCTCGCTGGAACACGATCTCGATCTCCGGCTATCACATGCGCGAGGCCGGATGCACCGCGGTCCAAGAGGTCGCTTTCACGATCGCCGACGGCGTCGCGTACGTCGAGGCTGCGATCGAGGCAGGGCTCGAGGTCGATGACTTCGCGCCGAGGCTCTCGTTCTTTTTCGCATGTCACATGAACTTCTTCGAGGAGGTAGCCAAGTTCCGAGCGGCCCGGCGTCTGTGGGCTCAAGTGATGACGGAACGTTTCGGAGCGAAGGACCCCAAGTCGTTGATGCTGCGCTTCCACACTCAGACCGGGGGAGCGACACTCACGGCTCAGCAGCCGGAGAACAACATCGTTCGAACCGCGCTCGAGGCGCTCGCCGCCGCCCTCGGCGGATCGCAGTCGCTCCACACGAACTCGTTCGATGAGGCGCTTGCGCTCCCGAGCGAGAGGGCGGCGACCATCGCGCTTCGGACGCAACAGGTGATCGCTAACGAGTCGGGGATCGGGGATACCGCCGATCCGCTTGGAGGTGCCTGGTTCATCGAATCGCTGACTGACGAGATCCAGGCACGGGCCGAGGACTATCTCACGCGGATCGACGAGATGGGCGGCGGCGTCGAGGCCGTATCCACCGGATGGATGAAAAGCGAGATCGAGGAAGCTGCTTACCGGATCACGCAAGGCATCGAGAACGGCACGCGTCCGGTCGTCGGGGTGAACCGCTTCGTGAATGAGAGCGAGGAGCCGGTCGAGATCATCGACATCGACCCCGAGCTGGGTCGTCGCCAGGTCGAGCGCACCCGGAAGGTGAGGAGCGAGCGCGACCAGGCCCGGGTCGATGCGGCGCTCAAGGACCTCGAGGTCGCGGCCGGGGGGACGGATAACCTCCTCTACCCGATGCGGGAGGCCCTCGCCGCATACGCAACCCTCGGTGAGGTGTCCGACGTCCTGAGGGGTGTCTTCGGCGAGTTCGAGCCGAGCTGATGGCCATTCGTAAGGTTGCAGTCATCGGAGGCACCGGGGCCGAAGGGTTCGGCCTCGCGTCGCGCTGGGCGCGGGCCGGCATCGAGATCGTCATCGGGTCGCGTGCCGAAGAGCGCGCGGAGGACACCGCGGCAAAGATCAAGGATCTCGTCGGCGGGACCGTTAGCGGAGCCGAGAACGCCGCCGCCGCGGCCGCCGCATCTATTGTTGTGGTGACCGTACCGTTCGCGGGCCAGGCTGATATCTACAGGTCGATCGCCAACAGCATCGGGCCCGACACGATCGTTGTGGATTCCACCGTTCCGACCGCCGCCGCGGTGGGGGACAAAGCCACCCACGTACTTGGGGTGTGGGAGGGATCGGCAGCCCAACAGGCGCTGTCGATACTCCCGAAGGGAACTGCGATGTGCGCCGGTTTCCATACCCTCGCTGCGGCGGCGCTCAACGACATCGACGCGGTGATGGAAGGAGACATCCTTGTGTGCGGCACCAAGAAGGCGGCTCGCCTGGCGGTCGGCGAGCTCGTCACCGCGATCCCGAACCTTCGCTTCATCGATGCAGGCCCACTCGAGAACGCCAGGATCATCGAGCCGATCACCGCCTTGCTGATCGGGATCAACCACCGCTACAAGACCGACCGCGCCGGCATCAAGATGACAGGGCTTCCACCCACATAGCCGCTGCCAGGCCCAACGCATGCTTCACCTCCGATCGAACGAGTAATCGTGGCCCAACGCCCAGGCACTTAGCGAAGCGAGCTGATAGCGAGGGCGGCCACACCGTCGGACGTCAGAGCCCGCCCTTGCTTCCACGCCTCAGCTAACGACGCCTCGTCCAGCCGAGGAACGATCCTGCGGAGTGCTTCTTCTTTCATCTTCTCGACCCACGGAGGGGTGGAGCCGTAGTCCTCGAGCAAGACCTCGCCGCTCGACAGACACCGGGCGGCAACTTCCGCCATCCCTTCGGCCGCGAGAACGCGGGCAAAGCGGATAGCGCTGACGCCGAGCCGGAAGGTATCTCCAAGACTGGTCCAGATCTGGTGCGCCTCCTCGAGGAAAGGAGTGG
>JBKJZQ010000002.1:0-10082 GCA_046715095.1 Actinomycetota bacterium
GTCCAAGATAGGTGGCGTCAGCGGCGACTTCCTCGGAGCAACAGAGCAGATCGCAGAGGGACTGATCCTCGTGATGGGCGCCGCTATCGTCGCGAACGGGTGGCTCGCGGCGGCCTGGTGGAGATGACCGTGGAGTGACCGTTCGACTCTGGCTCGTCCGCCACGGAAGCACCGCCTGGTCCGAGGCAGGCCGCTACACCGGATCCACCGATGTGCCACTGAGCGAACGCGGTCGCGCCGAGGCCGAGGCACTCGGGTGGTTGGGCCTCCGCCACTGGGACGGCATCTGGAGCTCCGATCTCATCCGCGCGTGCGACACGGCCAAGGCCGCCGGGGTCGAGGCCACCATCGACGAGCGCCTTCGCGAGATCGATTTCGGGCGCCTCGAGGGGGTGACCTGGGCGGATCTCGATCCGGAGGCCAGGGAAGCACTTGTGACCTTCGAGAAGTTCGTGGCACCGGATGGTGAGAGCACGGCGCAGCTGATAGAGCGCCTCGAAGCGTTCGTTGCAGGGCTCACTCCAGGCGATCACCTCGTGTTCACGCATGGTGGCGTGATCCGGGCACTGTTCCGAACGGCCGGGGAAGACTGCAGCCCCGACCCCGGCGCCGTCGCCATCCTCGAGGTCCATGCCGGGCACCGGAACCGGATCGCACCCCCGGCGGTTGATAATGGCGAGTAGGAGTGGGCCGGGTGGCCGCGGCCGGTTCGCCGGTCGAGGAAAGTCCGGACTCCACAGGGCAGGACGCTGGGGAAAATCCCAGGCGGGGTGACCCGTGGCCAGCGCAACAGAAAGCAAACCGCCGATGGGGTGGGTTCGCCCACCCACAGGTAAGGGTGAAACGGTGAGGTAAGAGCTCACCAGCGTTTCCGGCGACGGAAGCGGCTATGCAAGCCCCGTTCGGAGCAAGACCAAGCAGGGGAGATGGGTGGCCCGCCCGCTGATCCCCGGGTAGGTCGCACGAGGCGAACGGCAACGTTCGTCCCAGATGGATGGTCACCACCTCTTTCGGGAGGTACAGGATCCGGCTTACAGGCCCACTCCTACTTACTCTTACTCACGTCAGACCTAGCCGGCGCCGCCCAGCCCGGCGAGAAGCTCGGTCACCGCGGTCGCGGTGGCCGCCACGTCGTAGCCGCCCTCTTGCACCACGAGCACCTGCGCGCCGGTGGCCTGGAGCATCTCTCCTATGCTCCGGTAGTGCTCTGCATGTAGCTCGAACGTACCCAACGGATCTTCGGACGCCGTATCCGCACCGAAGGGAACGACGATCATCTCGGCTCCGAAGCCACAGGCAGCATCCAACCCACGCTCCACCTCGACAAGGAACCTCTCGCCGGTGGTGCCCTTCGGCAGGGGGATGTTGAGGTTCGAGTTCAGCGCCCCGTCTCCACCGGTTTCCTCGAGTCTGCCGGTGAAGTAGGGGTACTCGTAATCGGGGTCGCCGTGGAGCGAGACCGCCAGAACGTTCGGGTCGTTCCAGAAGATCTCTTGTGTCCCGTTGCCGTGGTGGTAGTCGACGTCGAGCAGAGCGACCTTCGATCCCGTCTCCCTCTGCATGAACCGGGCTGCGATCGATGAGTTGTTGAGGTACGAGTAGCCGCCGTAGATCGAGGTCGCGACGTGGTGCCCCGGCGGCCGGCACAGCGCGTACGCGTCCTGCTCGCCGTGGAGGACCTCGCGCGCTCCGGTCAACGCGATGTCTGCCGACCCCCTCACCGCGGCGTAGGTGCCTTCGAGGATCGGTGTGCTCATGTCGAAGCAGAAGTAGCCGAGGCGCCCCTCGATCGTTCCGGGTGGTTCGATCGGGCGCTCGATCAGACCACTCATGGCGAAGGTGTCCGGCATCGCAGGCCCCTCGTTGCCGAGCTTGTCCCACGCTCGCCAGGCATCCTCCAGATGGTGGAGCAGCGCGGGGTCGTGAACCGCGAGCACTGGGGCGTCTCCATGATGCTCGGGGGCCTGGAAGCTGTGCCCCCCGATCTTCTTCAGGGCGTCTCGGATCGCGGTCACCCGGCCGGGATGTTCGACCGCAGGTTTCTCTCTACCGCCGACGATCTCGAACGGGGCCATGTGCGCCTCGTGCACGTCGCTGAGGATGACCTTCATCCGGCGACCTCAGCGCGGCAGGGTGAACGCGAAGGTCGCACCGTCACCTACCTGACTCTCGGCCCAGATCGCACCGCCGTGGAGCTCGATGATCGTCTTCGAAACGTAGAGGCCGACGCCCGATCCCGAGGTCTGCTTCACGGTCGTCTGCAACCGGCTGAAGGGAGCGAACAGCCGATCCATGTCCTCCTGCCTGATCCCGGGACCATGATCGACGACCCGGATCAGCACGTGGTCTTCGGCCGGCTCGATCGAGAGGTCGATGGGGTCGCCGCCGGGAGAGAACTTCGCGGCATTGGTAAGGAGGTTCAGGAGGACCTGCTTGACCCTGTCTCTGTCCGCCTTCACCGAGCAGTCCTCTCCGTTCACCTCGAGCGTTGCTCGGGCGGACTGGCCCGCGTCAACCATTGCTTCGGCCACGAGCTCGGCGAGGTCCACGTCGTCGGAGCGCAGCTCTATCTTCCCGCGCTCGATCGCCTCGAGATCGAGGAACTCGGAGACGAGCCTCGCGAGCCTGCGCGACTCGCGTTCGAGCGTGTTGAGGAGCCCCTCTCTGGCTTCCGGTTTGAGGCGATCGCTCTTCCATCTCAATATGTGAGCGATGCCGGAGATCACGGTCATCGGCGAACGCAACTCGTGCGACACCATCGCGATGAAGTCACTGCGCATCTCGTCCAGTTCCCTCAGCTTGTCCGCCTTGTCCAGAGCCGAGTAATAGAGACGCGCATGATGGATCGCGACCGACACCTCTCGTGCAGCGTTCTCGATCAATGCGATCTCGGACGACGTCCACGAGTGAGGCGTCACCTTATGGAACGACACGACCCCCATCAGCTCGTCACCCCATTCGAGAGGGGTCCCGAGAGACCCACCGATCACCGCTCCGCCCGCGGAGTCCACGTCTTCGGCACTTAACGCCGTGAATCGAGGATCGGTACGGATGTCCTCGCTCCACTGCGTCAGCCGGGTTCGGGCCGTGAGGGTTCCGATCGGATAGATCGACGTCCGAGCCGGGTTGAGAGGCTGAACCCCCGGAGCGTCATATTCCACCTCGACGGGTCCGAGGTCGTCCGGGTCGTCTTCATCGACCAGACGTATGTAACAACGGTCGACACCCGCCGCCCTCCCGAGGGCCTCGACCGCTTCGGAGAGAACCTCGGTGATATCGAGTGAATGTCTGACGGTCCACGCGAGCTGTTGCATGAGGGCGGTCCTTCGGGACCTCTCGATCTCGTCCCTGAAGAGACGGGCGTTGGAGATGCCCACCGCCGCCATGGCGCCCATCGAGGTGACGAACTCCTCATCGGATCGGTCGAATGCCGGCGCTTCCGGGGTCTTGGCGAGGTAGAGGGCGCCGATGATGCCCCCCCGCAGCGACAAGGGGACGCTCATGAACGCCCCCATCTCAGCCTCTTCGCCGGTGAGGCCACGAGACACGAATTGGTCGATCGTCCCGTTCGGCTCGAACGTGACCAGCGCTCCGAAGTCGGCGGCCGTGATCTCCATGGCTCGTTCGATGACGACGTTGGCCGCGTCGAGATCCTGAGTGAGCTGGACGCTCACTTCAAGGAATGAGGCGAGTCTCTCTTGTTGGCCTGGTGCAGCCACACCGTCTCCCACAACTTGTTCCTTCAACGCTTCCCCCCAGGATGCGATGAAGACTAACCTGCAGGTTGGTTCTGCCCCGTGGCTACAGGAGGGTTCTCTGATGACCAGGAAAGTGATCGCAACGGCCGACGCACCGGGAGCGGTTGGTCCCTATTCCCAAGCCATCGTCTCGGATGGGCTCGTCTTCTGCTCTGGTCAGATACCACTTGACCCCGCCACCGGCGAGCTCGTGACGGGATCCATCACGAACGAGACCCGCAGGTGCCTCCAGAACCTGAGTGCGGTACTGGAGGCCGCCGCGGTGACCTTCGACGATGTCGTGAAGGTCACCGCGTTCCTAACGGACATGAATGACTTCACGGAGTTCAATGAGGTTTATGCAGAGTTCTTCGGGGACGGGCCCCCGGCCCGAGCAACGGTGGGGGTGTCTGCACTCCCCAAGGGAGCGCGCGTTGAGGTCGAGTGCATCGCCAAGAAATCGTGAGGGTTTCGTTGGAGGGCGGAAGGCGAAGTGCAATCGTGAGGTCTTCAGGAACCGCCAACGACCTCGTCGCCGAAGACGACCTTCACCTCGCGCTCGGTGGGGGTGCCCTCCACCGGCTCGAGCCCGGCCTCTTCGGGGGACCCGGCGGTGGAGCGTTCGAGGTAGTGCTCGAACCGATTCATCAGGAATAGCAGGCCCATCGCGGCGAAGGGCCAGGCGATGAGGATGCCGAGCAGGAAGAGTTGATAGGGGGTCATGGGGGAAGTGTCGCAGAACGAAGCCGTGAATGCCGGACATATCACCGCGGCGGTGGACGGAGATCGGGTCACCAACCGCCTGGCGGAGATGGTCAGGATCCCGTCCGAGAATCCTCCGGGAGAGGAAGCCGCGGTGGCCGCGCTGGTCGCGTCCTCGTGCCGTGACCTCGGTCTCGAGGTGACCGTTCACGAGAAGGTCGAGGGCCGGCCGAACGTCGTCGCACGGTGGCACGGAGGAGAGGGCCCGACCCTCTGTTTCTGCTCGCACTTCGACGTCGTTCCGATCGGGGACCCGGCCCTGTGGGAGCGAGCCCCTTTCGGTGCGGAGATCGAGGATGGGCTCATGTACGGGCGCGGAACCTCGGACGCCAAGGGACCGATCGCCGCGGCGCTCGAGGCGGTCGCTGCGCTCAAGATCAGCGGGTGGGAACCGCGCGGGACGCTCGAACTCGCTCTCGTCGCCGACGAGGAAACGATGGGCTTCATCGGTACTGGGTATCTAGTCGATGAGGGGATCATCCGTCCCGACGTCGCCGTGGTGGGGGAGCCGACGTCGCTTCGTGTGGTGCACGCCCAACGCGGGGCATCATGGTTGCGCGTGGTCACTCGCGGCGTCGCCGGTCACGGTTCCGCCCCGGAACGCGGTGTCAACGCGATCAAGCACATGTCCGAGATCGTCCTGCATCTCGAAGAGACCCTTCCGGACATCACCCACGAGGTCCTCGGCGGACCGTCGATCAATGTGGGGCGCATCGGGGGCGGCGAGAAGGTCAACATCATCCCGGCCTCATGCTGGATAGAGGTCGACCGACGCTCGATACCGGGGGAGACCGAGGCCACGCTCATCGCCGGCATCGAGGCCTCGATATCCCTCGCCCGAGCGCGGTTCCCCGACATCGACGCGACCGTCACCGTCGAGCAATACGCGGATCCGTATGAGGTGCCTGCCGGATCACCAGTGGTCGTGGCGGCGGCCGATTCGGTGGCCGAGGTCACTGGGTCTCCCGCTGAGTTGATCGGCTTCCGAGGCGCGTCCGACGCGCGCTTCATCGCGGAGACGGGAGCCGAAGTCATCGTTCTCGGTCCCGGAGACATCGGCCTCGCGCACACCGCCCGGGAGTCGATCGAGCTCGCCGAGCTCGAGCGCTGCGCGGCGGTCTACGCGCTGACCTTCGCGAAACTACTCTCGGGCGCCCCATCACTGCGAGGAACGACATGAAACGCAGGACGAAACGCAGGAAAGGGCTTAAGCCGTCCCTGTGGGTCGGGCTGAAGCCGTTCGGCTTCGGTGAACAACGCCCCAATAACTACAAAGAGGTCTTCCGCGCGGTGGCCGAGAACCGCGGCAACGCGCGCTACGCGTGGAGGATCCTCAAGGACGGTTGCTGCGACGGATGTGCGCTCGGAACTACCGGCATGCACGACTGGACGATCGAGGGTGTCCACCTCTGCAACATCCGCTTACGTTTGTTGCGCCTCAATACGATGCCCGCGCTCGACGTCTCGCTTCTCGACGATGTCTCGGAGCTGGAGAAGATGAGCAGTAAGGAGCTGCGGGATCTCGGCCGCCTTCCGTACCCGATGATCCGCCGGCCGGGGGACAAGGGGTTCACGAGGATCTCGTGGGAAGAGGCTCTCGATCTCGCGGTCGCGGCGATCAAGGGGACGACCCCTGACCGGCTCGGCTTCTATCTGACCAGCCGTGGGATGCCGAACGAGTCCTACTACGCCGCCCAGAAGGCCGTCAGGGCGATGGGCACCAACTCCATCGACAACGCCGCGCGCGTCTGCCATTCACCGAGCACGTCGGCGCTGAAGCAACAGCTTGGGATAGCGGCGACCTCGTGCTCGTACACCGACTGGGTCGGCAGCGATCTGATCGTCTTCATCGGCTCGAACGTGGCCAACAACCAGCCGGTGGCGATGAAGTATCTGTACCTGGCCCGCAAGGCCGGAACCAAGGTCGTATGCATCAATCCCTACCTCGAGCCCGGCATGGATCGGTATTGGATCCCGTCGTCGCCGGAAAGCGCGGTGTTCGGCACGAAGATCACCGACCGCTTCTTCCAGATCAACGTCGGCGGGGATATCGCGTTCCTCACCGGGGTGCTGAAGGCGATGATCGAGGCGGGCACTGTCGACCGGTCGTTCATCGAGCGACACACGACGGGATTCGATGATGTGGTGTCCCACACCGGCGCCGTCACGTGGGAGGACCTCGAGCGAGGGGCCGGGTGCGACCGCTCGGCAATGAAGGATCTCGCGAGCCTTCTGGGGACATCGAAGACCGCCGTGTTCGTGTGGAGCATGGGTGTCACGCAGCACGTCTTTGGTGAGAACAACGTTCGTTCGATCGTGAACCTCGCGCTCACTAAGGGGTTCCTCGGACGGAGGCGTTGCGGGGTCATGCCGATCCGCGGGCACTCGGGGGTCCAGGGGGGAGCCGAGATGGGCGCCTACTCGACCGCGTTCCCGGGCGGTCTTCCCGTCGATGAGGCCAACGCGGCCCAGATGTCGCAGACCTGGGGCTTCGAGGTGCCGCCCGGCCCCGGCCTTACGGTCGCGGAGATGCTCGACGCCGCGCACGAGGGCGATCTCGAGCTGCTGTTCTCGGCCGGAGGCAACTTCACCGAGGTCCTGCCCGACCCGGTCCGGGTCCGCAGGTCGCTGGCCAATGTCCCCCTGAGGATGCACATGGACATCTGCCTCTCGAGTCAGATGTTCGTCGGCGCGAAGGAAGCTGTCGTGTTGTTGCCGGCGGCGACCCGTTACGAGATCCCCGGCGGCGTGACCGAGACCTCGACCGAACGGCGCGTGATCTTCTCGCCCGAGATCCCGGGCCCCCGTATCGGGGAAGCCAGGGGAGAGTGGGAGGTCTTCGGCGACCTCGCCGCCCGTGTTCGTCCCGAGGTCGCGGACCTCGTGATGTTCTCCTCGACACACGCAGTTAGGGAAGAGATCGCGCGCGTGATCCCCAACTACGAAGGCATCCAGCATCTCCGGGTCAAGGGCGATCAGTTCCAGTACGGGGGAGCGCATCTCTGCTGGCAGTGGAAGTTCCCGACCGCGGACGGCAAGGCCCACTTCCAGAGCGTCGCGCTCCCGGATCAACGGATCCCCGAAGGCCACTTCGTCGTCGCAACCCGGCGGGGCAAACAGTTCAACTCGATGGTCCACGAGCGTAAGGACGCGTTGACCGGCGCGGTGCGCGAGGCGATCCTCATGAACGAGTCCGATGCGAAGGAGCTGCGGCTCGCCGACGGGGACGCGATCGTCCTTCGCAGCCCCTCGGGTTCGCTCCGGGGGTCCGTGCTGCTGGCCCCAGTCCAGCCGGGCTCTCTTCAGGTCCACTGGCCCGAGGGACAGGTCCTGATCGAGTCGGGCCCCCGCTCTCCCGAGGCCGACATCCCGGACTACAACGCGGTCGTCACCGTGGAGCCGGCGCCTCTCGAAACCGGTGATGTCGCTTAACCTGCGTTCGTGACCGAGGCCTTCCACTGGGGTTCGACGATCTCCCATCTTCTCGGCGGACATTCGCTGGATGAAGAGCAGGCGGAGCGCGCCATGACCGAGATCATGGAGGGTGCCGCCACCCCGGCCCAGATAGCAGGCTTCGTGATCGCGCTGCGGGCGAAGGGGGAGACCGTCGACGAGATCGTCGGTCTCGTTCGCACCATGCGCCGGTACGGCGACAAGGTCGAGGTCGTCGGAGAGGTCCTCGATACCTGCGGCACCGGCGGTGACCGGACCGGGACCTTCAACGTTTCGACCGCGGCCGCGCTCGTCTGTGCCGGAGCGGGGGCGCGCGTCGTCAAGCACGGGAACCGTGCGGCATCCTCGAAGTGTGGTTCGGCCGACGTGCTCGAGGCCCTGGGCGTGAAGATCGACCTTCCTCCGGGCCCGGTCGCCGCCTGTCTTGCCGAAGCGGGCATCGGTTTCTGCTTCGCTCCGATGTTCCATCCGGCGATGCGCCATGCGGCGGCGCCCCGGAGGGAACTGGGTGTCGCCACGATCTTCAACTTCCTCGGTCCGCTGACGAATCCGGCGGGCGCTACCCGCCAGGCCCTCGGGGTCTCCGATCCGTCGATGGTCGAGGTGATGGTCGAGGCCCTCGGCCGCCTGGGAAGCAACCACGTGATCGCGTTCCACGGCTACGGTGGGCTCGACGAGCTCGCCACCGCGGGCCCGTCCGATGTCGTCGAGTGGAAGACGGGCGAGGTGTCGCGCTGGACGCTCGATCCCTCGGAGCTCGGCCTGGAGACGGCTCCACTCGATGCGATCGCCGGCGGCAGCGCGGACGAGAACGCGGCCATGATCCGCACCGTCCTCGCGGGGGAGAAGGGCCCGCGCCGGGACATCGTCGTGCTCAACGCGGCCGCGGGCCTGGTCGCCGCAGGCTTCGCCTCCGATGTCTCATCCGGGATCACGGCTGCGGCGGGCGCGATCGATTCGGGGCGCGCCGGGGAGTCCCTGGAGAGACTCGTCGCCGTATCGAACTCCTAGTAGATTGCTCTGGTCCGCTTGGTTATCTCTGTGGGGAGGCTGTTCATGAGCGATGTGGCGCTGAGACTCGATGCCCAGACGAAGGGGTTCAAGCTTCTCGAGCACCCGTTCTATGTCGCATGGTCCGAGGGTTGTCTTACCGTCGAGGATCTGTCCTTCTACTCGGAGCAGTACTTCAGGCAGGTCGAGGCTTTCCCGTCGTGGTTGAGGACACTGGCCGGACGGCTCCCACAAGGGGAGGCGCAAAGCATCGTCAAGGAGAACCTCGCGGACGAGGTCGGTGACGACCACCCCGGTCTGTGGTTGACGTTCGCCGAAGCGCTGGGCGTTGACGTCGATCGGGTCCGCGCCTCGGAAGTTGAGCCCGAGACATCCTCATGCGTCGCGGCCTTCGCGGACGCGGCGGATAACGCGTCGCTCCCGTTCGCCCTCGGGATGCTCTACGGCTACGAGTCCCAGACCCCGGCCGTGGCGGCCACCAAGATCGAGGGGCTGAAGACCCACTACGGCATCGAGGGACCGGGCGCCCGGTACTTCGAGCTGCACGGTGAGCTCGACGTCGAGCACTCGGCCGAGATGGCCCGCGCCATCGCAGACGTGTGTACCGACGACGCGGACCTGGCGGAGGCGGAGGAAGGGGCCCGCGCCGGCGCCGCGGCCATCTGGAGACTGCTGGACGGCGTCGCTCGGGTGCGGCAGGTCGCCTGACTCAGGTTCGCCTGGATCTGAATCCGTCGCTCGACCGGCATCCGATCGGGTGGGCATTCATGCCTTCACCCCCCGCGTAGATACCGTCGGAGCGTTCCTGCAGCTCGATCTTGCTACGAACCGGGGCAGATAGCGCTCACCGGTGTCATCCTGGCGTGGAGCGCGTCGGAATCCGGGTGCACTTCGGAATCAGTCGATCAGTCTGGCACGCAGCGCGATCGCGACAGCATGAGCGCGATCGGCGGCGCCAAGCTTCTCGAATACGTTCTGAAGGTAGCTCTTCACCGTGGTTTCGCTTATAGATAACCTTGAGGCTATCTGCTTGTTGGCCGTCCCCTGCGCAACGAGAGCGACGACATCACGTTCCCGGGGCGACAGCGTTGGACCTTCCGCCTGTGCAGAGCGCACCTC
>JBKJZQ010000003.1:0-9546 GCA_046715095.1 Actinomycetota bacterium
CGACGACCGTCGGCGCAACAGCGCGGGCCGGCTCCTGCCCGCCATGCGTTGCGGAGGTGGCGGTCATCGCGGCTCCTTTGCGACGGGTTGGGCAGCAGACTCTATCTCTTGCGGTTGCGGAACGTGCTGCGATCGATCGCCGCGCCCGGCCCGCAGTCAGGGAGCAGACCGTGGCCATCCGTGAGGGCAACATCGACTTCGACGACAAGCTCGATGTGCAGGCTGCCCCGGCCTGGGGGCATGAGCGCCCCAAGCCGCGCCCTTTATCCGTTCCCTTTTTTTTATCCGTTCCCCTTTACAATGAGTCATGGCCACTTCGCCAGATGTATCCGGGTCTGACCCGGTCGAAGAGAGCACTCAAACACCCACGAAGCCTCCCGCCAGGGGAGTGAAGGCCGTCATCCAGAGGGTTCGCCCTCCTCGGACCCCGACCCCGCCTCTGCTCGACAAGGTTCTCAAGGAGGTCAGGTCCCGCCGTCCAAAGGCCGATCTCAAATCGATCGAGCGCGCCTTCGAGATCGCCGACAGCTGTCACGCGGGCCAGCTGCGGAAGTCGGGGGATGCGTTCATCACCCATCCCCTGGGCGTCGGCCTCATCCTCGCCCAGTTGGGCATGGATGAGGCCACCGTCGCGGCCGCGCTCCTTCACGACGCGGTCGAAGACACGGACCTGACGCTGACCGAGGTAGAGGAGTCTCTGGGGTTCGAGATCACCTCTCTCATCGACGGCGTGACCAAGCTCGACAAGATCCGCTTCCGCTCCTTGGAACAGGGTCGCGCAGAGAACCTCCGCAAGATGATCGTGGCAACCGCGAAAGACGTGCGGGTCATCCTCATCAAGATCGCCGACCGGCTTCACAACATGCGTACGCTCGCTCCTCTCGCGGCCGGCAAACGCGAGCTGATCGCACGGGAGACCCTCGAGATCTATGCACCGCTAGCTCACCGGCTCGGTATGTATGCGATCAAGTGGGAGATGGAGGACCTCGCCTTCGCGACGCTTCATCCGAAACGCTTCGAAGAGATCGCCTCGCTCGTCCAGCAACGCCAGCCGGAGCGCGAACGCATGCTCGACGAGGTGTGCGAGCAGATCACCGGGAAACTGGCAGAGGTCAAGATCAAGTCTGAGGTCTCGGGCAGGCCGAAGCATCTCTATGCGATCTACGAGAAGATCGTCCTTCGGGGGAAGCAGTTCGACGAGATCTTCGATCTCGTGGGGGTCAGGGTCGTCGTCGAGTCGGTCAAGGACTGCTACGGCGCGCTCGGTGCGCTGCACACGATGTGGACGCCCGTTCCCGGCAGATTCAAGGACTACATCGCGATGCCGAAGTTCAACATGTACCAGTCGCTTCACACGACGGTGATCGGTCCCTCCGGCCGGCCGATGGAGATCCAGATCCGCACGCAGGAGATGCACAGGGCAGCCGAGGTCGGGATCGCCGCACACTGGCTCTATAAGGAGCAGAAGCACGAGAAGGTCTCGGAGGAAGAGATCGCCTGGCTCCAGCGGATGATGGACTGGCAGCGCGACTCGGCCGACCCCAAGGAGTTCCTCGACCATCTCAAGATCGATCTCTACTCCGACGAGATCTTCGTGTTCACGCCCAAGGGCGACGTCATACCGCTGCCTCGAGGAGCCACCTCTCTCGACTTCGCCTATGCGATCCACACCGAGGTCGGACACAAGACGGTGGGTGCGCGGGTTAACTCTCGCCTGGTCGCTCTCACGTACGAGTTGAGCTCGGGGGACACCGTCGAGGTGATCACCAGCAAGGGACCGTCCGGACCGTCGCGCGACTGGTTGCGGATGGTCAAGTCTCCCCGGGCGCGCAACAAGATCCGTCAGTGGTTCGCGCGCGAACGCAGAGAAGACGCTCTGTCGCAGGGCCGCGACCAGCTCGTCCAGGCGATGAGGAAGCAGGGCTTGCCCGTAGACAAGATCACCAAAGGCGATCTCCTCACCCAGCTGGCGTCGGAGCTCAAGTACCCGGATCTTGACGCGATGTTCGTCGCCGTCGGCGAAGGGCACCTGTCCCCGCAGTCGGTGACCACGAGGGTCATCCGACTGTTCGAGCCCGAGCACGACGAGCCCGAGGAAGTCATCGAAACGAGCCCCAAACGCCGCCCGTCCAAGCCGCGCGGCAAGGGCGTGATCGTCGAGGGCTTCGATGACCTCCTCGTACGCCTGGCTCGCTGTTGTACGCCGGTCCCGGGCGATCAGATCGTCGGGTTCTTGACCCGCGGACGCGGTGTGTCGGTTCATCGAGTGGACTGCCCCAACGCCAAGGCGCTGCAGCTGATCGACGAGAACCGGATGATCAAGGTCTGGTGGGACAACCGGCAGCAGGGGACCTTCATGGCCGCCATTCAGATCGAGGCGCTCGACCGGACGAAGCTCCTCCGAGACGTCACGGCGGCGATTTCCGACGTGGGTGTCAACATCCACACGTCGACCACTCGTTCGGGCCGCGACGGGATCGCCGTGCTTACCTTCAGTTTCGAGCTGGCGGATCCGAGCCATCTCGAGCACGTGATCCAGGCGGTGCGCCGGGTGGATTCTGTCTTCGATGCGTATCGAGTCGTTCCGAACGCCGCGCGGAACTGAACGGCACACCGGTGAAGCGAACGCCCCGCCTGATCCTCGCGACGCTTCTCGTCGCCGGCGCCGTTACCGCGTGTACCGGCACGGAGGGCCCGGACCCGCTCCCGTCAACAGCCCGGGCCGCCGACGAGTTCCTCGATGCCCTTGGTGAGATGGACCACGAAACCCTGAGCTCGCTCTTCACCGAGAGCGCGAGCGCCGAGTGGCCGGAGGAGAAGCTCGGACGATGGCTCAACCGCCGCCTCGACGAGGGCCTGATCGACGAGATCGAGGTCCGTCGTTCCGCAACACCTCCTCAACCGGCAAGGGTAGAGACCGAAGGGGACGAGCCCGCGCCGGTCTACGACCCGGTGCCGGTGGAGTACGAGGTCTTCTACAACTCGGGCGCGACGCCCGAGACCGTGTCGCTCACGGGGACCTTCGAGTTGAGTCTCGATGACGAGGGCGAGCGGTGGCTGGTGGAGTGGTCTCCGGAGCTGCTGTGGCCGGGCGTTGACGGCGCGAACGGATTCGGCGTGCTTACCAAGTGGCCGAAGCGCGCTCCGATCAAGGACCGAGACGGACGGGTTCTGGCGAAGGGAGACGCGGCGAAGCGTACTTATCCGTTCGGGACGCTGGCGGGAAGCACCATCGGTCATATCGAGACGGTCACCAAGAAGGAAGCGACGGAGGGCCTCGAGGAAGGAGCCCTCGTCGGTGGGTCCGGGCTGGAGGCGGCGTTCAACGAGCAACTGTCCGGTACACCGACGGTCAGTCTCGAGATCGTGGGTGGAGACGGGAAGCCCCTCGAACGCTACCTACCGGTCCCCGGGATCCCCGGTGAGACGCTCAGGACGACCCTCGACGTCGAGGTCCAACAGCGTGCGGAAGCCGCCTATCCATCGAGCGAGGTCGGGGGAGCGGTCGTCATCCAACCCGCGACCGGCGACGTGCTGGCGGTCGTCGACTCGTCGGAGTTTGGACCCGGCAACTACGTCGGCGCGATCGGAGTGGCTCCGTTCAACCGGCCGCTGGTCGGCCGGTATCCGCCGGGATCGACGATGAAGGTGATACCTACCTCCGCGGCCCTCGATACGGGACTGATGACCCCGCAGACCACGCTCTCGGGCCCGGGCGAATACAAGGGCGTGCGCAACTTCGAGTCCTCGGAGTACTCATCGTTGTCTCTCGCCGACGCCGTCAAGTTCAGCGTCAACACCGCCATCGCTCAGGTCGCCGAGAGGCTCGGAGAGAAACGGCTTACGAAGTACGCGGAGAGGTTCGGCTTCAACCAGGAGCCCCGGAACCTTCTCCTGGTCGTCGAGTCCCAGTTCCCGCCCCTCGCGGGCAGCCTTAGCGACCTCATGTGGAGCTCTCTCGGCCAGGCGCAGGTGCTTGCGACCCCACTACAGATGGCGTCCGTCGCCGCCACGATCGCCAACGACGGCGTTCGGATGGAGCCACGCTTCTCCCTCGACGAGCGGAAGAGGGGCACGCGGGTCATCTCCAGCCAGACCGCGGCCGAGGTGACGGCGATGATGCAAGCCGTCGTCCAGGGTGGTACGGGGACGAACGCCATGATCTCCGGTGCCGACCTGGCGGGGAAGACCGGTACCGCGGAGGTCGACGTTGCGGGCAAGCGCGAGAACCACGCGTGGTTCATCTCCTTCGCGCCTGCGAGTGCCCCCAGGATCGCGGTCGCGGTGGTCTCCGAGTACGGAGGGGTGGGAGGACAGGTGGCTGCTCCGATCGCCCGACAGATCTACCTCGGCGTGCTGCCCGTCGCTCCATGAGGCTCGTGATCCAGCGCGTGAGCCGCGGGAAGGTCACCGTAGGTGAGCGTGTCACCGGTGCCATCGGGGAGGGTTTCGTTGTGCTCATAGGCATCTCTCCGGAGGACACCGCCGCCGAGGTCGCCTGGGCCGCAGACAAGATAGCCAACCTGAGGGTCTTCGAAGACGATGACGGGAAGATGAACGTGTCGCTCGTCGAGAAGGGCGGTGAGGTACTACTCGTGAGTCAGTTCACGCTCTACGGTGACGCGCGCAAGGGGCGCCGCCCGTCGTTCATCCGCGCCGCCCGCGGCGACGAGGCGGAGGCGCTCTACGAGGCGGTGGCGGCCGCGCTTCGTTCCAAGGGGATCAACTGCGCGACCGGAGAGTTCGGCGCATCGATGGACGTCGAGCTAGTCAACGCAGGTCCCGTGACGATCCTTCTGGACTCCGAAAAGACGTTCTGAACGAGCGCTGAGCGAGCGGCCTGACGGAGCGGCTCTGAAAGTTAGTCCTTCAGCACTCTTCGAGCGGCGTCGAGGATCGCGTCGGGGGTCAGGCCGTACTGCTCGAGCAGCTCATCGGGCTTCCCGGAGGTCGCGTAGGTATCGCCGACGTCGACGAAGGCTATCCTGGTGGGCCTGCGCTCGGCTACGACCATGGACACGACCGACCCGAGACCTCCGTGGGCCAGATGCTCCTCGGCGACCACGATGCCTTTCGTTTCGTGCGCGGCCTTCTCGATCGCGTCGGCGTCGACCGGCTTGACGGTGTGCATGTCGAGCACGCGTGCCTCGATCCCTTCTTCCTTCAGTCCCTCGGCGGCGTCGAGCGCCATCGCCACCATGATCCCGTTCGCGATGATCGTGACGTCGTCTCCGTCTCGGAGCGTGGTTGCCTTCCCGATGTGGAACTCCGACAGATCGTCGTAGAGGACCGGAACCTTCGGGCGACCACAGCGCAGGAAGGCCGGGCCCTGACGTTCGATCAGGGCCTTGGTCGCAGCCTTCGTGGTCAGACCGTCGGCAGGGACGACGACGGTGAACCCCGGGAGTGCACAGGCGAGCGCGACGTCTTCGATCGCCATCTGAGAGGGGCCGTCCTCGCCGATGGAGATGCCGGCGTGGGTTCCGACCAACTTCACGTTCTGATTCGGGAACGCGACCGACATCCGGATCTGATCGAAAGCGTTCGAGATCAGGAAGGCCGAGAAAGAAGAAACGACGGGGATCTTGCCGGTCGCCGAGAGGCCGGAAGCGATCCCGATCATGTTCGACTCGGCGATGCCGACGTTGAAGAACCGCTCCGGATACTTGTCCTTGAAATGGTTGGTGTAGGTGGAGTTGTTCACGTCCCCGTCGACGACCACCACGCGCTGGTCGGTCCCGGCCTCCGCTAGAGCTTCCCCGAACGCTTCTCTTGTCGCGGGACCTTCGACGAAGTCGACCCTGCTCAGTCCGAAGCTCATGCGCTCGCCCCGATCTCTTCTAGTGCCCTGGCTTCTTCATCCGGCGGGACCGGCTTGCCGTGCCAGCTCCCGGGATCTTTCTCGAGCAGGGACACGCCTTTGCCTTTGATGGTGTTGGCGACGATCGCCTGGGCCTTGCCCTCGACCTTCCTCGCCCAGTCGAATGCCTCGGCGACCTCGTCGAGAGAGTGTCCGTCGATGGTCTTCACCTCGAGGCCGAACGAGGCGAGCTTGTCCTCGAGGGGATCGAGAGGCTGAACCTCTTTGACCGCGGCCGTCTGCTGGTATCCGTTGCGGTCGATGATCAGGGTGAGGTTGTCGAGGCCGTGGTTGCCGGCGAACATGGCCGCCTCCCATACCTGGCCCTGCTCGGTCTCGCCGTCCCCAGTCATCACGTAGACGCGAGCGTCCTTGCGGTCGAGCTTGAGGCCGAGGGCGTGGCCGATCGCGATCGAGAACCCCTGTCCGAGCGATCCGGTTGATGCTTCGACACCGGCGAGGCGGTTCATGTTGGGGTGACCCTCGAGCGCCGACCCCAGTTTCCTCAGGGTCATGAGGTCCTCCCGGGGGAAGTAGCCGGCCGCGGCGAGCACCGCGTAAAGGCCCGGCGCGCCATGTCCTTTCGAGAGGATGAAGCGATCCCGGTCCGGATCCCTCGGGTTCTCGGTGTCGTAACGAAGCACCCCACCGAAGTACAGCGTGGTGACGATCTCGACCATCGAAAGCGAGGTCGACGGGTGCCCTGAGCCTGCTTTCGTGGTGGAGGTGACGATGTCGTGGCGGATCTGACGGGTGAGCTCCTCGAGCTTCGCCCTGTCCTCCGTTCGAGCCTGTGGCATCTGCGCCCCCTGGTCGTCAGTTGAGGGTCTCATCATCTCATCCCCACGTTCCTGTCGTTCGCGCGTTCCTCGAGGGGAACGCTGTCTGAGTTCTCGGGTAGTCACGTCTTCCGGCGTCTCCGGCCTCGGGAGTCTCCGGCCTTTAGGATGGCTTTATGGCAACAGACCGCGTGCCTGTGCGCGCGCCCAAGGGGACCAACGACATCCTGCCGCCCGGATCGTTCCGGTGGCAGGAGCTGGTTCGCCTCGCCCAGGACAGTTTCGAGCGTGCCGGGTACGCGCCGGTGGAGACCCCCACCTTTGAAGACACCGCGCTGTTCGAGCGGGGCGTCGGAGAGACCAGCGAGGTCGTCACCAAGCAGATGTACACGTTCGAGGATCTCGGAGGGCGGTCGCTCACGCTGAGGCCCGAAGGGACCGCAGGGGTGGTGCGGGCGGTGATCGAGCACAGCCTCGACCGGGGTCCTCTGCCGGTCAAGCTCCATTACGCCTCATGGATGTTCCGCCAGGAGCGTCCCCAGAAGGGCCGCCACCGTCAGTTCTTCCAGGTCGGGATCGAAGCGATGGGAACGGACCATCCGACGATCGATGCCGAAGTGATCCAGGTCGGCGACTCCTTCCTCCGCGCCGCGGGGGTGACGCCGGCGTTGTTGCTCAACTCGGTCGGGCACCTCGCAGACGATTGCCGCACGGGATACAACCGCGCGCTCGTGGCGTACCTGAGGGACCACGAGGACGAACTTGCCCCGGAGGACGTCAAGCGGATCGATACCAACCCGATGCGGACGTTCGATTCCAAGGAGGAGAAGACGATCGCGGTGATGTCGTCGGCCCCCGTCATCACCGACCACCTCTGTGCCGCGTGTTCCAACCACTTCGAGCGGGTCAAGGGCTACCTCGATGATCTCGGCGTCGCCTACACGCTCGAACCGCGCCTCGTGCGCGGCCTCGACTACTACACGCGCACCGCGTTCGAGTTCGTGTGGAGCGGGCTCGGATCCCAGAACGCCGTGGGCGGGGGAGGGCGCTACGACGGCCTCGCCGAGATGCTCGGGGGAGATCCTCTTCCCGGGATCGGCTTCGCGCTCGGCGTCGACCGCATCCTGCTCGCCCTGGACGAGACGCGTTCCTCTCGAGACACGCGGGAACAGGACGAGAAGCGTTCCTCTCGAGGAACGCGGGAGCAGGAGGGGATAAAGGGGCGATCGAAGGTCGAGGTCTACTTCGTCGCGCTGGGGGACGACGCGGCCGCCGAGGCGTTCCGCCTGACGACGCGGCTGAGGCGCGCGGGCATCGGGGCGGATCTCGACCACACACGGCGGGTCATGAAGGGGCAGATGAAGGATGCGGCGCGCTCGGGGGCCCGGTTCGCGGCGATCCTGGGCGACGATGAGCTGACCGCTGGAGAGGTCACGCTGCGAGACCTCACCTCCGGCGAACAAGAACGGATCTCGATCACAGATCTGGAAGCAAAGGTGAAAACCCCATGATGAGGACGCACCGGGCGGGGGATCTGAGGGCCGAGCACATCGGGGACAAGGTCGCGCTCTGCGGTTGGGTGCACACGCGCCGGGATCACGGGGGCGTGATCTTCATCGACCTGAGGGATGTCGCCGGGCTCGTCCAGGTGGTGCTCGATCCGCAGACCTTGCCGCCGGCCGAGGAGCTCCGCAGCGAGTTCTGTATCCGGGTCGAGGGTGAGGTCAAAGCCCGCAAGGAGGGGACCGTCAACCCGAAGCTCGGGACCGGCGAGGTCGAGGTTGCGGCCGGCTCGGTCGAGATCCTGTCTCGCAGCGAGACGCCGCCGTTCCAACTCGACGAATACCACGAGACCGACGAGCAACTACGGCTCAAGTACCGCTACCTCGATCTGCGGCGCGACTCGATGCAGCGGAACCTCAAGCTGCGCCACGAACTGATCTCGGCGATCCGGAGGTTCTTCGACGCCGAGGGCTTCTACGAGATCGAGACACCGATGCTGACCAGGGCAACGCCGGAGGGGGCCAGGGACTATCTCGTTCCGTCGCGCGTCCACCCCGGACGGTTCTACGCGTTGCCGCAGTCGCCGCAACTCTTCAAACAGTTGCTGATGGTGTCGGGCTTCGATCGCTACTACCAGATCGTGCGCTGCTTCCGCGATGAGGACCTGCGCGCCGATCGCCAGCCCGACTTTACCCAGCTCGACCTCGAGATGAGCTTCGTCGACCAGGATGACGTCCTCGAAGTGACCGAGCGAATGTTCAAGAGCGTGTGGAAGGAGGTCATGGGGGTCGATCTCGCCGACTTCCCGCGCATCCCCTACTCGGAGTCGATGGAGCGCTACGGCACCGACAAGCCCGACATCCGTTACGGCCTCGAGCTGACCGACCTCGGGGAGGTCTTCGCCGCCACAGAGGCGCGTGTGTTCCGCTTCGTCCTCGATGACGGGGGCGCGATCAAAGCCATCACGATCCCCTGACAAGCTGGGCTTCCACGCAAGCAGCTCGACGCGATCGTCGACGACGCCAAGGCGCTCGGAGCCGGGGGCCTCGTGTGGGTCGCCCTTGCACCGGGAGGAGGAGGGAAGGGCGAGAGTCTCAAGTCGCCGATGGACAAGTTCTTCTCGGACGCGGAGCGAAAGGGTCTGGTCGAGACGACCGGGGCGAACGAGGGTGACCTGATCCTGATCGTCGCCGACAAGCGCAAGAACGTCGTCTATAAGGCCCTCGGTGGTCTGCGGACGCGCCTCGCGGAACGCTTCGGGCACGTGCCCGCGTATGAACCGGCCAACCCCGGCTATTGGAAGTTCGCGTGGATCGTCGACTTCCCCTGGTTCGACTGGAACGAGGGCGAGGCCCGCTGGGACCCGATCCACCACCCGTTCACCGGGGTCGTGGAGGACACCGC
>JBKJZQ010000004.1:0-5103 GCA_046715095.1 Actinomycetota bacterium
GCACCAGTCTCTTGCGGAGCTCCTCGTCCGAGAGGCCGCCGGACAGAGCGAGCATCGCTTCTCTCTGCGTATCGATGAACGACGCGAGCAGTTTCTTCTCGTCCCTCGTGGTTCTGATCTCTGAGTCTTCCATGGCCATGCATCGTAGCCCGTTACACTCAGCCCCCTATGGGAACCGGATCAATGGTCGGCGTCGTTTTCGGCGGTCGGTCGGTCGAACACGATGTCTCGATCGTGACCGCCCACCAGGTGATGGCCGCCGCGGAGGGCCGGCATGACATCGTTCCGATCTACATCACCCGAGAAGGCAAGTGGCTCACCGGAGCAGCCCTCAACGACCTGTCCGTCTACCGGGACAAGAGGTGGGACGAGGTGGGGGAAGAGGGGTTCATCCCTCCGGTCACCGGCTACGGCGGCCTTCTGATCCCGGGGGGCCGCCTCAAAGGCGTTCGCAAGGTTCCCCTCGATGTCGTGATCCCCTCCATCCACGGCACCTTTGGAGAAGACGGAACCCTGCAGGGGCTTCTCGAGCTCGCCGGTATCCCATATGCAGGGTCGTCGGCTGGGGCATCGGCCCTCGGGATGGACAAGGTCGCGATGAAGGCGGTCTTCGCCGCTGCCGGTCTCCCGATCGTCGACGACGTGCTTGTTCGAACCGCACGCCTGGACCGTGACGCGGATTCGATCGTCGCCGAGGTCGAGCACAAGATCGGGTATCCGGCGTTCGTAAAACCGAGCCGGCTCGGCTCGAGCGTGGGGATAGGGAAGGCGACCGACAGGTCGACGCTCCTGGCCGCGCTCGACGTTGCTCGTCGTTACGACACGCGCATCCTCGTCGAACGCGCCATGGAGGGATGCATCGAGGTCAATTGTTCGGTGCTCGGCGGGCCCGGTGTCGCACCCCGCGCTTCGGTCTGCGAGCAGCCCCTCGCCGCCGAGGAGTTCCTCACGTTCTCCGACAAGTACCTGCGGGGGGGCGGCGGAGTAAAGGGCGGAGGAGGGTATGGCGGCGGCGGGGGCGACGCCGGCTCCAAAGGGTCCGGCATGGCATCTCTCGACCGGAGGATCCCTGCGCCGATCTCCGAAGCTCTGACAACACAGGTCCAGGAGAATGCCCTCGGGGCGTTCCAGGCCATAGAAGCGACGGGTGTTGCCCGGATCGATTCCTTCGTGGACACAGGTGCCGGCAAGACGTGGGTGATGGAGATCAACACCGTGCCGGGATCGTTCGCCTTCTACCTCTGGGATGCTCAGGGGATGTCGTTCCCCCGGCTCGTCGATGAGTTGATCGAGATCGCCCTCGCCGGTCACCGGGAGCGTTCCGAGCTGATGTTCTCCTTCGATTCCGGCATGCTCGAAGGCCGGGGAGGGGCGAAGGTAGATGGCTAGGCGCCCGGCCGCGGAACTCAGCGAAGACGACAAGAGAAGGTTCCAGAAGGAAGCCCTTCCGCTACTCGATTCCCTCTACGGCGGCGCCCTGAGGATGACTCGCAACCCCGCCGATGCGGAGGACCTGATCCAGGAGACCATGCTGCGCGCCTACCGTTCGTTCGACCGGTTCGAGCCGGGCACCAACCTGAAGGCGTGGCTTTTCCGCATCATGACGAACGCCTACATCAACACCTACCGCAAGAAGCAGAGGGAGCCGCAGAAGGTTTCCCAGGACGAGGTCGAGGACTTCGATCTCTACCGGGAGCTGAAGGACCACGATCCCCAGTTCTCGGTCACTCCCGAGACGATCGTGCTGGACGGCCTGGTGGACTCGGACATCACCGACGCGATCGAGGACCTCCCGGAGCAGTTCAGGCTCGCGGTCATCCTGTCCGATGTCGAGGGGTTCTCGTACGCCGAGATGGCCGAGATCATGGACGTTCCGATGGGTACCGTGATGTCCCGTCTGCACCGGGGAAGAAAAGCACTCCAGAAGAGGTTGTGGGGATTAGCCCGGGATCGAGGGATCGTGAAGGGGCCCAAAGACGGCGGTTCCGGAGGTGGATAACATCATGGAGCGGAAGATGGACCTTCAGAGATGAAAGAACAGTGTCGTGAGACGCTCGCTATGGCGGTACAGATCCTCGATGGACAGCCCGTACCGGATGAGGAGCGCTCGTCGATCGAGGCGCACCTCAACGACTGCGCCCCCTGTTTCGAACGACTCGGACTCGAGCGTGAGGTGAAGAACCTGATCTCACGACTGAAGGATTCGACGCAGTGCCCAGAGCACGTGCGGTCCCGGGTACTCGAGATGTTCCTGGAGGAACCGTCCGCGTGACAGGTTGTCTTTGATAGACGAGTAGTTTCAGTTACGATACAAGCAAAGCGCAAGCCTCTACCCTCAAGCCTCTACCCTCAAGGTGGCCCCCTCTTGGCACGCACTAACTTACACACCCTCGCGAACAGCCTCCTCGATGGACTGCGCGGCGCGGCGGACGGATCCGCCTTCGAAGGCAGACTTAGAGAGATCTCAACCGAAGCCGGTCTGAACTCAGTCAGATCCGCCGAAGCGGTCAAGCTCCTCGAAGAGACCGGCCGGATCGAGGTCGTCCAGCGCGGACGCCGGGGCAGGAGCACGATCATCAACATCACATCGGCGGAACCACTGACGATCAAGGATGCCGAGGCCCGGCTCCACAGCCGTTCGGAGAAGCGAGCCGGGCGCATCAACTATGACGACATCGGCAGCGCGGTGGTAGACCGCCTGCTGGCGCTATCACGGGACGACAGTCTCCGTACCGCCCAGGTTGAGGCCTTCGCCGCCGCGAGCGAACAGCAATCTCGCCGTCTCGAGGAACTCGAGTCGGCTCTCGAGCAAACGGCGCAGAGAGAGACCGATCTCCGCATCAGGCTTCGTACCGCCGATGAGGCGTTGAAGCGCGCCGAGGAGAACCTGCGCCGGGCGCTCGGCGGCGACCGTCCGAGCGGCGCGCCGCGGACACCGATCGAGGACGACGACGCGCGCGCCGTGCTCGACATATTGAGGTCGGGTCGCGATTGAGTGACGTCGTCTTCGATGTCTCCGGACACGTCGCGACGATCACGATAGATAGGCCCGATCGTAGGAACGCGATCAACCCCGATGTGGTCAGCGGCATCTCGGAGGGTCTCGCTCGCGCCGAATCCGAGGATCTCGTGCGAGCCGTCGTGTTGACGGGGGCCGGGGACAAGGCGTTCTGTGCCGGCGGAGATCTCGCTGGGATGGGTTCGGAAGGCGCGGCACAGCAGCACTTCATCCGTGCCGAGGTCAGCGAGCTGTTCTCGCAGATGCGGAAGTCCCGCCTCCCCATCGTGGCCCGCGTCAACGGTCATGCGCTTGCAGGGGGCTTCGGGCTGATGCTCGCGTGCGATCTCGTGGTCGCGGCAGATGACGCCGAGTTCGGCATGCCCGAGGTCAACCTGGGCCTGTGGCCGTTCATGATCACCGCGGTCGTAGCGCGCGATCTTCCCCGGAAGGTGGCGCTCGACCTGATGCTCACCGGCCGCCGTATCCCCGCTTCGGAGGGTGAACGGTGGGGATTCGTGAACCGGGTCGTCCCGCGCGGCGACCTCGACGGCGCGGTCGATGACCTGGTTGCGGAGCTCGTCTCGAAGAGTCCTTTGATCGTGAAGCTGGGGAAGAACTCGTTCTACAACGTCGAAGACACCGGCTTCGAGGACTCTCTCAACTACCTTGCCGGGATGCTCACGGTGACGCTGGGATCCGAAGACACCGCCGAGGGCGTGTCTGCGTTCTTCCAGAAGCGCCCCCCGGAGTGGAAGGGCCGCTAGCTCCACTACGTGAGCTCCCTGCGGCCTTGCGATGCTTGCCTTTCGCTCGCCTGAGCATCGCCAACGTCACCCGATACGGCACTGGCCTTCGGGGGTAGATTCTCTCCGACGAGCCCGGGAAGACTTCGGCGCGGTTGCGCCGGCGAAGGGCCACCAGGAGGCACCGATGGCAGAAGACGAGGCCGCGGTCGATCGCTCGAAGGTCACCTACACCTACGAAGGCCCCGACATGCGCGAGGCCGCGGCGGAACTGCGGCGCCGCAAGGAGAAAGCCGCCGAGATGGGCGGACCGGAGAAGGTCGAGCGCCAGCACTCCCAGAACAAGCTGACGGTTCGGGAGCGCGTGGATCTTCTTTTCGATCCCGGCACGTTCCTCGAACAGAGCATCCTCGCTCACCACCAGTCGCAGTCCCCGCAGATGCAAGGGAAGAGCACACCCGCAGATGGAGTCGTGTGCGGCGTCGGCGAGATCAACGGCCGCCGGGTGGTCGTCATCGCCTACGACTTTACGGTCATGGCGGGGTCCATGGGGATGGTCACCGAGCTCAAGGCAACCCGGATGCGTGAGATCGCGCTCAAGGAGCGCATACCTCTCGTCTGGCTGATCGACTCGGCGGGTGCCAGGATCCAGGAGGCGACGGGATCGATGTTCGCCCGCACCGGCGATCTCTTCAAGGAACAGGTCATCATGTCGGGCGTCGTCCCGCAGGTCGCCGCGATGATGGGGCCGGGTGCGGCCGGAACCGCGTACATCCCCGGCCTCGCCGACTTCGTCCCGATGGTCGAGGGAACCTCGAACATGGCCCTCGCCGGTCCTCATCTCGTGAAGGCGGCCGTGGGCGAGGAGACAACCGCAGAGGACATGGGCGGTTCGAAGGTGCACAACAAGATCTCGGGCGTTGCCGATCGCGAGGTTGCCGATGACCAGGCGTGCATCGACGCGATCCGCGACTACCTCTCGTACTTCCCGTCGAGCAATCTCGAGAAGCCTCCTCGTAAGGAGGTCTCCGATCCGATCGACCGGCGCGCCGAGGAGCTCTACGACATCGTCCCGGCGAACCCACGTCAGGCCTACGACATCCACAAGGTGATCGACGCGATCGTCGACGACGGCAAGTTCTTCCCGATGAAACCCGATTGGGCGCGGAACGTGGTCACCGGTTTCGCACGGTTCGGGGGTCAACCCACCGGCATCGTCGCTAACCAGCCGAAGTTCCTCGGCGGCGCCCTCGATGTGAACTCGGCCGACAAGGCGGCACGGTTCGTGTGGCTGTGCGATGCCTTCCACATCCCGCTCGTGTTCCTGATGGACTGCCCGGGTTTCCTCGTGGGCTCGGC
>JBKJZQ010000005.1:0-5389 GCA_046715095.1 Actinomycetota bacterium
CCACGCGAAGCCGAGATCGATCGTGAGGCCTCGTCGCTTCTCCTCTTCGAAGCGGTCGGGGTTGATTCCCGTTAGGCGCTCGACCAGCGTGGATTTCCCATGGTCGACATGCCCGGCCGTACCGATCACGCTCATGGAAGAACCATAAGGGTGCGCCTCATCTACATCTACCTGGGTGTTCGAGGATCAAGAGAGTGAAGCACGAGCGCACGCTTCGTCTGATCCTTGTCGACCGGCAGACACACATGTCTGCCGGGTTAGTGTGATCGGAACCCGGAGGGCTGTAGGGGGGCGTTCCTTTTCCACGCTAGGAAGAAGGACCTTGCTACGCAGCCGTTTTCCGGACCCAGGGAGGCGAAAGGGGACTGGTGTCCCTCCCGGTCTTCAAAACCGGTGCGCCGGGCGATCCCCGGTGGGCGGGTTCGATTCCCGTCCGCCTCCGCTCAAGGCTTCACGAGTGATACGCGGTCACCCGTTGATCACCTTGATGAGTCCTTGCCCTTCTGAGAGGCGACCGATCACAGCGCCGATGACCCCGCGTTCACCAAGCGCGGCCATCAACCGGTCCGTTTTCCCCGGGTCGACCGCCATGAGGAGGCCCCCTGAGGTCTGGGCGTCATAGAGCACCGCCATCTCATGCTCCGCAGTGCCGCCTTCATCAACTACCGGCGCTGTCGCCTCACGATTCCTGGCACTACCTCCCGGCATCACCCCGCGGGTTGCCAGGTCCAAAGCCCCGGCCAACACCGGGACATCGCTGAAGCGCACCTCAGCGTTGAGGCGTCCATCCAACATCTGCATGAGGTGGCCAAGGAGACCGAAGCCCGTCACATCTGTAGCGGCTTCCACACCGACCTCCGTCATCGCCTCAGCCGCAGATCGATTGAGAGTCCCCATGATTGCTATCGCCTGCTCGACGAGTGCTGCCGGAGGTGTGCCGTGCTTGATGCTGTGCGTGATGATGCCCATTCCAAGTGGTTTCGAGAGCACGAGATCGGCTCCAGCCGACGCAGTCGCCTTGGTCACGTACTTGTCGGGGTGCACGGTGCCGGTTACCGCTAAGCCAAACTTCGGTTCCGGGTCGTCGACTGAATGCCCTCCGACCACGGCCACGCCTGCCTCTGTGCATGCGTCCCGGCCCCCCTCGATGACCTTCCCCAAGAGCGCGAAATCCAGATCGCGAGGCCACGCCACCAGGTTCAGAGCGGTTATCGGGACCCCGCCCATCGCGTAGACATCAGACAATGCATTAACTGCTGCGATACGTCCCCACGAGTAGGGGTCATCAACGATCGGTGTGAAGAAGTCGACGGTTTGCACGAGCGCGAGATCCTCGGCCACCTGGAACACGCCGGCGTCATCAGGGGCGTCCAGTCCTACGAGGACTCGGTTGTCTGGAAGCGACGTGGGTAGGTATCGCAATATCTCCGCCAGCTCCGTGATGCTCAGCTTGCAGGCACAGCCGCCTCCATGCGAATAGCCCGTGAGTCTTACGTCCTCCAAGTCGTACTCCTCTGAGGTGCTTCTGACTCTTTGAGCCAACCCGACTGGAAATAATCAGCCTAGTTTGACCCGGTTTGGTGGATGGTTCGGGTTAGGCAGCAGACTCTATCTCTTGGTCGAACACGGCGACCCCGTGCGTCGGCGCGGTTGCGGAACGTGCTGCGATCGATGAGTTCACATTCGAGCGTCGCGAAGAACGACTCGCACGAGGACCCTCAGGGAGCCAGTCGCGAGGCCTCGACTCGCTCGTGCCCCGTATACACGTTGAAGCGCTTCCCTCGGAGGAAGCCGATCAGCGTCATTCCGAACTCACCGGCCACGCTCACGGCCAAACTACTGGGGGCGGACACCGCGCAAACGACCGGCACGCCCGCCACGAGCGATTTCTGCAGGATCTCGAAGCTCGCCCGGCCGCTCACCATCACGATGCGATCGCGCAGCGGGAGTTCCCCGTGGAGCAGCGCCCAGCCCACAATTTTGTCGATCGCATTGTGTCTGCCGACGTCCTCCCGGGCGCACAGCAACTCCCCGTCCATCGAGAAGAGACCGGCCGCGTGGAGACCCCCGGTGGAATCGAAGATCCCCTGTGCGTCGCGCAACTTATCCGGCAGGGCGAGGATCGTCTCGCGCGCGACCTGAGGGCCGGGAGGTATCACCGGACATCCCCGCAGTTCCAGCGCCTCGAGCGAGGCCTTTCCACATACGCCGCACGCGCTCGACGTGAAGAAGTGGCGCTCGAGCGAGCGCAGGTCGGGGAGGCGATCGGTGGTCAATCCGACCGAAACGATGTTGTACTGCTGTTCGGGATCGATGCTGGGGTCGGTGCAGTAGCTGATGCGACGGATATCCCCGGCCCCGGACAGGATGCCCTCTCCGTATAGGAAACCGGCGGCGAGCTCGAAGTCGGCCCCGGGGGTTCGCATCGTGACCGCGACCGTCTGCGTGTCGCCCGGCGTCGACAGCCGGATCTCGAGCGGTTCCTCGGTGGCCAGGTAGTCCGACCGAGAGCTAGCACCGTCGCGCTCCACGACGCTTACCCGGGTCTTCGTCCTGCTCGTAGCCCTGTCGAGCATGCTCCGCTCAAACCCCGGCAAGCGAGAAGGCCGGCCGCTCAAAACCGGCCTCGTGGGCCCAGACATCGAGGGCCAAACTGGTCACGTCATCGACGATAGGCACGACCTGGACCGCGCCCTTCTCCCGCAGATCGAACGTCTTGACGTATCCGTGGCAGGTCTCACAGCCATCGATCCGCACCCACGGCTCCTCCTCCCCCGTGAAGGAGGCGATCCGGCGGGAGTCGTCCTCTCCGCAGCACGGACAGGTGGCGCGAGAGAACCCCCACCAGGTCGCACACCGGGCGCAGACGAGATAACGCGGCGAGCCCTGGAGGAAGGCCCCCGATTCCTCGACGATCACTGAGCATTGCGGAACGTCGCCGCACATGGGACACGCCCGGCCGGCCCATTCCTCTTTGGAGGGCGGCTCCGCGCGCGCGGCGGCGAGCTCCAACACTGGAGCGGCGGCGATCTTCATCCATACCGCGAGGCGGAGATCTACCAGCGAAGGATCATCGAGCCACAACCCAACGAGATCCGCGCACTCTGAATCAGGAGCGGAAAGCAATACTCCTCCGGCCTGCTGCAGCGGTAACGGCGCCCGCAGTCGCAAGTTTTCAATCGCCGGTTCCAGTTCGCTCACGATCCGTTCGCTCGACGCTTGCAAGGTGAGCAGGGGGTACTCCTGGGTAAGCGACTTCGTGAGGATATCGGCGCCCACTGCGGCGGCGGTTTCTCGGACCTCTGACAACGCCGACCGCCGCATCTGGTGCGTCAGGACTGAGGTCAGGAACGAAAGCGGCTCAGAAGCTGCTTTGGAAACGGAGATCGAAGTTGCACGCAGCAACCGACCCTCGAAGTCGCCGGGGACGGCTCTCCTGTGTCTCATCGGGTGCGTCCTTTGTCCTGGTCCCTGAACCAGCGCGGATGATGGAACGCAGCCCATCGACGCTCGACCCGTCCACTGGTCATGCCGCGCATCGTCCCCGGGAGCATCGCCGTGGACATGAAAACGTGAATGATGAACCCCCCGACCGTGAGCAGGAAGAGTGCGTGGTGCAGAAGCCGTGCCGTTTGGTTCCAACCCGCGCTCAACAGCCAGGGGTACCAGAGCGGAATGCCGGTCGCGAGCAGAAGGATGGCGGTAACAACCGCGAACCAGTAGTAGCCCTTCTGGCCGGCGTTGTATCGACCCACGTCGAGGTCAAGGTGTCCCTCGCGCGCATAGGTGGGCAGATTCCGAACCCACTCTCGATCCACCGAGTCGAACAGCATGTCGCGCGTCCACGCGAACAGCAAGTAAAAGATCCCCAGCGTGAAGGCGACCCCCGCCCACGGATGCATGAAGCGAACGGTCTGACCGCCGCCGAGGATGTCGTACAGCCATGTCGCGCGTGGGTAGCCGAGTGCCAGACCCGACAGCATGAGATAGATAAACGTCACCGCGACCCACCAGTGAGCGACACGATCTGAGACCCGATACCGGATCACCTCTTGTTCCCGAGGCAGTTCCCGCAGCAAGTTCGATCACCTCCCCTGGTCGGGCGAATCCGGCGCCCCCGGCTCGTGCTCGGGCTGCTCGGGACCGGCGTCCGGCACCGCGTCGCCTTTGGCGTAAGCGGCGGCTACGACTTCGTCCTCTGACGGCGGGAATCTGCGTCCCGTGCGCAAGAAGAACAGTGCGGAACCGAGCACCCCACCCCACATCGCAACCGATCCCACCTTCCGAAGCGCACTCATGAGCGGGAAGAAGCTGAACGTCGCCGTGACCGTCGGCTCCTTCGGCAGGCCGTACTCCTCGAGCATCTCGCCGCGGGGAACGACGTACGTCATGTGGAGCCCGCCTACCCCCTCCGGGTTGTAGAAGAGCGCGTCCGTGAAACCTCGGTCCTTGAGCTTAGCGACCTTCTCTTCGCCGTAGGTGTCCATCTCCTCCTTAGTTCCGAAGCGGATGGAGCCGGTCGGGCAGGCCTTCACGCACGCGGGCTCGAGTCCGTTGGACACGCGGTCGACGCACATCGTGCACTTGTAGACCTTCTTGCTCTCCTGGTCGAAACGAGGGATATCGAAGGGGCACCCGCTCACGCACAACTGGCAGCCGATGCACTTGGTCTGATCGAAGTCGACGATCCCGTTCTCGTACTGGATGATGGCTCCGGGGGCCGGACACGCCGCGAGACACCCGGGGTCCTCGCAATGCAGGCACGAGTCCTTGCGGATCAACCAGGCGAGCCCTCCGTCGGCCAGCTCGATCTCGTTGAACCGCATCAGATCCCAGGTGTTGGGCGTCAGATCCTCGTGGCTCTGGTAGCTGCCGAAGTTCGAGGTCTCCTCTGCTTCGAGATCGTTCCACTCCTTGCATGCGATCTCGCACGCCTTGCAACCTATGCAGAGGTCGATATCGACGAGCTTGGAGATCTCGACCCCATCCCGGCGAATATCGGTCGAAGAAGCCGGCGTCGCCGATTTCCGCCTGATCGCCAGACCAAGTTCAGTTGTCACCTTCTACCCCCCTCACGCCTTCTCGATGTTGACGAGGAACCCCTTAAACTCGGGAGTGTTCACGGTCGCGTCGCCGATGTACGGCGACAGCAGGTTCGCCATCTGACCCGCTTTGCCCTTGCCGTGTCCGGCCGCGTAATGCCAGTGCACAGGGATGCCGACCTGGTACACGACCTTGCCGTCGCCGATCTTTATCGGGCGCATGCGCTTGGTGACGATTGCGAGCCCCACGACCTCTCCGCCTTTTCGTTTCGAGGTGACCCTGACCATGTCGGCGTTCTCGATTCCCTTCAGCTTGGCGAGCTCCACCGGCAGCTCGATGAAGAAGT
>JBKJZQ010000006.1:0-1592 GCA_046715095.1 Actinomycetota bacterium
CGTTCCGTTGCGGGAGGGGTCGGGTCCCGCCCTCCGGGAGATTGGATCGAGCGCTGGCGCGCGGCGGAGAGGATCGCCCGAGGTGTTATCGACGAGGTCCTCGGCGGCGATGCGATCACCGAACCGCGCACTGCTCGCGACGTCGCCCGCTCGATCCACGACGGCGGCACCTTGGTGGTGGCGTCGAGCATGCCGGTCAGGGACCTCGATGCGTTCATGGCTCCCCGCTCAGGACTGCGCATCGTGTCCAACCGCGGCACCAGCGGAATCGACGGTTTCGTCTCCACCGCGCTCGGCGTCGCCCTGGCCTCGGATGGACCCGTGGTCGCCCTCGCCGGGGACCTGTCCATGCTGCACGACCAGAACGGTTTCCTACTGCTCGCCTCCGAACGGGTGGATTGCACGTTCGTGGTGGTCAACAACGACGGGGGTGGGATCTTCTCGTTCCTCCCCCAGGCGGGCCACCGCACGTTCGAACGCGTCTTCGGAACCCCGCACGGGGTGGGCTTCGCGCAGCTTGCGGCGACGTACGGGATCGGGCATTCGAAGATCGACTCGGCTGCGGGCCTGGTGGATGCCGTCTCGGCGCCGCCAGAAGGGGTCCGCTTGCTCGAGGTGGTGACCGACCGGGCAGAGAATCGGGCGTTCCATCAGGAGATCGCCCGGCGCGTCGCCCACGCCCTCGAGGGGCCCTGATCGGGAACATTCCAAGCTTCGCCGGGCGTCATAGTCCCGAACCCGACGAGATGGAGGACCGGACATGACCTCACCGAAGCGCTTGCGCCTGCCGCTCTTGGCCCTGACCGTCCTGCTGCTCGGCGCTGCCTGCGCCGGTGGTAACGACGAATCCGGCGGCGGCGCCGATGACGAGACCGGAACGGCGTCATCTGTCACCGAGCAGAGGGCCGACGGGGCCACCGCGGACGAGGGTGGTAGTAGTAGTGGTGGTGGTTCGGACGGCTCGTCGGCCCAGTTCAATTCGGCGGCGGCACTGCCCGACATCGGTCCGTCGATCATCAAGACCGCCAAGATCGCGATCGAGGTCGAGGGCGACTCGTTCCAGGGCTCGGTGCAGGAAGCGATCGACACCGCGGAACGCCACGGCGGCTTCGTGCTCTCGTCCCAGATCGGAAGCGACGACGAGAGATCCGGCTCGATCGTTGTACGTGTCCCCGCCGAACAGTTCGAGTCCGCCTTGAGCGAGCTCAAGGGTCTGGCCGTCGAGGGAGGCGTGACGTCGCAGAAGGTCTCCGGACAAGACGTCTCGCAGGAGTTCGTCGACCTCCAGTCCCGCCTCCGGAACTTCGAGGCTCAGGAAACCGTGCTTCTGGCACTGATGGAGAAGGCCGCGACCGTCTCCGATTCGATCCGGGTACAGCGGGAGCTGGGCAACGTCCAGCTCGAGATCGAGCAACTGCGGGGCCGCTTGAACTTCCTCGAGGACCAGACGCAGTACTCCACGATCACGCTCGGCATGAGCGAAGCCGGCGCGACAAAGCCAGAGCCGGCAGGGGAGATCGAGAGGGAATGGGAGAACTCGAGGGCCACGTTCGCGGAGGTCGTCACTGCCGTGATCGTCGGCGCCGGCTTCG
>JBKJZQ010000007.1:0-2207 GCA_046715095.1 Actinomycetota bacterium
ACACAGAACCGGCCACCGGATTCGAGATGAGCATCACCTGATACATGACGATCCAGCCTACTTCTCGCCGCCAATCCACCTTTGAGGACTCTTCCGTGCGAAATAGTGCACGCTGGGGACCTCAAAGGTGATTTGGAGGCTGAAACATGAAGGTTGCGGTTACCGGCTCTCACGGGCTGATCGGTCAAGAGTTGGTCCGGGCCCTTTCGTCGCGGGGCGACGAGATCGTGCGCCTGGTGAGGTCGAAGCCGGGCGTCGGTGAGGTTCTGTGGGATCCGGCCGGAGGGACGATCGACGCCGGAGCGCTCAACGGCGTTGACGCGGTTGTCCATCTCGCCGGAGCCGGTATCGGCGACCGGCGATGGACCCCCACTCACAAAGCGAAGATCCTCGACAGCCGCGTCCGTGGAACCCACCTGATCGCGGAGACAGTCGCCGGGCTCAAGAAGAAACCAGAGGTTCTGATCAGTGCGTCCGGGATCGGGTTCTACGGAAACCGGGCGGACGAGGTGCTCACCGAAGAGAGCACCAAGGGCGAGGACTTCCTCGCCCACGTCGTAGATCAATGGGAGACAAGTACGGCGCCGGCCGCGGATGCCGGGATCCGAGTCGTGAAGATCAGGACCGCGCCGGTCCTCTCCAAGAAGGGCGGGGTCCTCCCCAAGATGATGCTGCCGCTCCGCTTCTTCGTCGGAGGCCGCCTCGGGTCGGGCCGTCAGTACTTGAGTTGGATCGCCCTCGATGATGAGCTCGGTGCGATCCTGCACCTCCTCGATTCGGACGTCTCAGGACCCGTCAATCTCACGTCACCGGCCCCCGTCACCAATGCTGAGTTCACCAAGGTTCTCGCTGAAGTCATGCGGCGGCCGGCCTTCCTCGCGGTGCCGGCCTTCGCACTTAAGCTCGCGCTCGGCTCGGAGATGGCCGAGGAAACGGTGCTGGTCAGCCAGCGCGCGCTCCCGGCCCGTCTCGAGTCGTCGGGGTATGCGTTCCGCCATCCCGACCTCGAAGGGGCGCTGATCGCCGAACTCGCCTGACCGGAAGCCGGTTCAAGCAACCGTCCCGCCTCTATCCTCGAAGGCGTGGGAATCGATCTGAGCGGGTCCGAGTGCTGACGCTGGGCGTCCTCGTGGTGGTCATGGTGGTGTTCGCCCTGCTGCGGGGTGGCTCCCTCGAAGCCCTCGCCAACACGCGTTTCCGTATGCCCTGGCTCCTGTTCGCCGGTCTCGGCGTCCAGCTGGCCGCCGATCTCAGCGCTCCCGAATGGCTCGAAGGGGCCGCCGGGGTGGCGGTCATCATCGTTACCAACCTCGCCGTCGCGACCTTCCTCTTCCTTAACCGCTCCTACGCCGGAACCGGGCTCGCCGCCATCGGGCTGCTGCTCAACGTCCTCGTGATCTCCGCCAACGGGGCGATGCCGGTGAACCCGCGCGCCGTGCGAGACGCCGACATAACGGAATCGATCGAGGATGCCGGCATCAAGCACGAGATCATGGACGACGACACCCTGCTTCCCTGGCTCGGTGACACGATCGGCGTTCCCTACATAAGGGAGCTGCTCAGCCTGGGGGACGTCGTGCTGGCGCTGGGGATCGCGCGTCTCGTCTATTCGCGCATGACGGTTGAAGGATCAAGAGGCCGGCACAGCATCGGAAGCGCCTAGCGGAGTTTGCGGTTGACCGCCTGCAAGAGCGCATGGACCGCCGCGGTCGCGACGTCATCATGGATGATGGCCGAACCGACGAGTGGGGTCGTCTGTCCCCCATCGGAGAACACCGCGCGGACGGTCACAGACTCACTCACCCCAACCTGTTGGATCATCACGTGGTCGACCTCGAGGACGGCTCCGGGAGACAGCATCTGGGCGATGGCCTGCTGCACCGCGGTGGCCGCTCCGCGCGCACGGGCTTCCCGACTGGCCCCCGAACTTGCGGCGCCCTCGGTCACCTCACCGTCCGCCCACTGCAACGCGACCTTGACCCATCCGGTGTTGCCCTTGTTGGCGAACACGACGCGGTCGAGGACCGGCCGCCGCCCATCTGCCTCCTCGATCTGCACCTCTTCATCATCGTCGAGTTGAACGACCGAGACGATCCGGTGGTCGATCGACATCCCGAAACCGGCCGCGGCGAGGGACTGAACGTCGCGAACCACCTGCTTCGGGGGCCGATTCTTCTCGGCCACGACGTGGATCTCGACGGGCACGT
>JBKJZQ010000008.1:0-7421 GCA_046715095.1 Actinomycetota bacterium
ATCGACGATCGCCCGGTTCGAGGCCGTAGTGCTCGAGGATCCGCGCAGCAGCCCTGCGTTCCCCGACTTGAGGCAGAGCCCGGCCACGTCCGCGGTTACGTTGGGACGCGCCTCGTAGATCACCGCAACTACGCCCAGCGGGGCGCGAACCCGTTCGATCAAGAGGCCGTTCGGACGCTTCCAGCCTTCGACGACTTGCCCCACCGGGTCGTCCTGGGCGGCGACGACCCTCAGCCCACCCGACATACCGGTGAGGCGAGACTCCGTGAGGGTGAGCCGGTCGACGAGGGTCTTGGACATACCGTCCGATAGAGCGCGCTCAACGTCCTCGGCGTTGCGTTCGACCAGTTCGGCGGACCGGTCCTCGAGGGCGGCCGCCATCGCGTACGTCGGTCATGGCCTCTCCTCCGGTCCCCAGGATACCTACGGGCTAGCGATGCAGGATGACCAGCTGATCACGATGGACGACCTCACGGCCGGACAGCTCCTTCGAGGCTCGGCCCATCGCGGACTCGAGTTCCTCGGATGAGTAACGGACCAGCCCTCTCGCGAAGACCTGCTTGTCGGCACCGGCGATGTCGACGACGGACCCATCCGAGAAGGTTCCGCTCGAACCCGTCACCCCAACGGCGAGGAGGCTGCGCTGCCCATCGATCAGCGCGAGGCGCGCACCGTCATCGACGAACACCGTTCCTTGAGGGGGTTGCCCGAACGCGATCCACAGGCGACGCGCACCGAGCCGTGTCGGGTGTGGATGGAAGAAGGTTCCGATCTCCCGACCGGCGATGGCCCGCCCCACGACTTCCTCCTCGGAGGCATCGCCGACGATCACACCCACACCCGAGAACGTCGCGACCCAGGCGGCCGCGATCTTCGAGGCCATCCCTCCGGTCGAGAACTCAGAGCCCCGGCCCCCCGCGGCACGCTCCAACTCGGGGGTGATGCGGTCGACCTCGGCGAGGAGTGGTGCATCGGGGTGCACCCTGGGATCCTGCGCGTGAAGGCCCTTGGCGTCGGTGAGCAGGAGGAGGAGCTTGGCTCTCGAGAGGTTGCCGACGAGGGCAGCCAGGCGGTCATTGTCGCCGAAGCGGATCTCGTCGACCGCGACGGTGTCATTCTCGTTCACTATCGGAACCGCTCCGAGGGCGAGCAAGCGGTCGAGAGTGTTGCGGGCATTGAGGTACTGCCCCCGGTGGATGAAGTCGTAGCGGGTGAGGAGCATCTGCGCAGCAACGAGACCCCTGTTCGCAAACATGCGCGCATAGATCTCGAGCAGCAACCCCTGGCCCACCGCGGCCGCCGCCTGCAGGGATGGGATGTCGACCGGACGGGTGGACATCCCGAGAGGCCCGGCTCCTGCAGCGATCGCCCCCGACGACACGATGATGACCTCTACTCCGTTCGTCCGAGCCGCGACGACCTCGTCACAGAGGTCGCCGAGCCTCTCCTCGTCGACCTCGCCGTCCGGCCCAACGAGTGAGGTCGTCCCGATCTTCACGACCAACCGGTCGCCGGAGGCCAGCACCGGTCTCATGGCTGTTCTTCCGGCTGGAAGTCGAAGTTCACCTCGCCGATGCGGACTTCCGCACCTTCCACGGCGCCGGCGGCTCCGAGCAAGCGCTCGACGCCCATCGCCACCAGGCGTCGTTGCAGCCGTTCGATCGCTTCTTCGTTCTCGAAGTCGGTAACCGCTATCGCGCGCTCGGCGCGCTTCCCATAGACGCGCCAGGCCTCGCCCTCGCGCACGACGCGCACCGGGTCCTCCTTCACAACGTGACGCACGTAGCCAACCGCCGGAGGGGCGTCCGCTCGGGCCTTGTCGACGAGCTGGGAGACGATCTCGAGGAAGATGTCGACCCCATCGCCGGTGACGGCCGAGATCGCCCGGGCGTCGGGGTGGCGCTTCAGGACTTCGTCGAGCCTTCCGGGATCGACATCTACCTTGCTCGCGAGGATGAGCGAGGGACGTTCGCCAAGTTCGGGATCGAACGCCACGAGCTCGCGCCTCAGGACGTCAACGTCGTTCAGCGGATCTCGGTCCTCGGCGGCCAGGTCGACGAGGAACACGAGCACAGCGGCGCGTCTGACGTGACGGAGGAAACGATCCCCGAGTCCCTTGCCCTCACTGGCCCCCTCGACGAGCCCGGGGATGTCCGCGACCACGAATGACTTCTCTCCCCGCTTCACGACGCCCAGGTTCGGAACCAGGGTCGTGAACGGGTAGGCGGCGATCTTCGGTTTAGCCGCCGAGATGCGGGAAACCAGCGTCGACTTCCCTGCATTGGGAAAGCCTACGAGGCCGACGTCGGCCAGGAGACGGAGCTCGAGCCTCAGCCTGCGTTCCTCGCCCGGCTCACCCTTCTGAGCGAACGCCGGGGCCCTGCGCGTCGCGGTGGCGAAGTGCACGTTGCCCTTGCCCCCGCGCCCGCCCTGGGCCGCGATCAGCTCGTTGCCCTCTCCCGCAAGGTCGGCGATAAGGACATCGTCTTCGTCGTGGACGACGGTCCCGGGAGGAACCAGGACGACGCGGTCCTTCCCCCGCCCCCCGTAGCGGCGCGACCTCTCACCGTTAACGCCGGGGCCGGCCTTGATGTGCGGGTGGTCGCGGAGATCGAGAAGCGTCCCCACGGAGCGATCGGCGCGCAGGATCACGCTTCCTCCGTCGCCCCCGTCGCCTCCGTCCGGACCACCTTTGGGCTTGTAGGGCTCGTGGTGGAAGGACGCGGAGCCGTTGCCCCCGTCTCCGGCGGCCACTTTGATCTTCGCCTCGTCGACGAACGCCACGGCTGCTCCTTTGCAATGCAAACGGGGAGGCCGGCGGCCCCCCCGTTTCAATACTGCTAGGTGATTCCTACTCGGCGTCGGCGAGCACGCTGATGACCTTCCGGCCACGAGCGTTGTGGAACTTGACCGTTCCGCCGGACACCGCGTACAGGGTGTCGTCTCCACCGCGCTTGACGTTCAGACCGGGGTGCCACCTGGTGCCGCGCTGGCGAACGATGATCTGGCCGGGGCCGATCGCCTGACCGCCGAAGACCTTGATACCGAGCCTCTGTGCCGCGGAGTCCCGACCGTTCCGGGTTGAGGCGGCACCCTTCTTATGAGCCATCTACTTCTCCTCTTCCGACTTGGCCGGGGCTTTGGCCTTGATTGCGCTCAGCTTGATATCGGAGATCTCGATCGAGGTATAGCGCTGCCGGTGCCCGTTATGACGCCGGTAGCCAGTCTTGTTCTTGTACTTGTAGACGTGGATCTTTTCGCCCTGGGTCTCGCCGAGGACCTTGGCGATGACCTTGGCACCCTTGAGCGCCGAGGCGCCTGCCGTGGTTGTGCCTTTGTCGTCGACGACCATGAGCGGCACGAAGTCGACGGTCTTCTTGCCGTCCTTCAGGCGCTCGACCTCTATGACATCGCCCTTGGCGACCTTGTGCTGCTTACCGCCCGCGCGGATGACTGCGTACATCGAACCTCTCAGGGAGATGGAAGGGTGAACTGCCGCCCAGGATACCAAACCCCCGCCCGCTAGTTCCCCCACCTGGTAGTTAGTCGATATCGTGGGCCAGGATGCCCCGGCCTTCGCAGGTCGGACATGGATCCGAGTAGGTTTCCACGATGCCGGCGGAGACGTTCTTGCGGGTCATCTGAACGAGGCCCAGGGGCGTGATGTCGAAGACCTGCGTGCGGGTCCGGTCCCGGTCGAGCTCCCGGCGGAACAGCTTGATGATCTCGTCTCGATTGGAGGAGTCCTCCATATCGATGAAGTCGATGACGATGATCCCGCCGATGTCTCTGAGCCGCAGCTGCCGGGCAACCTCGACCAGCGCCTCCTTGTTGTTGCGGAAGACGGTTTCCTCGAGATTGGACTTCCCGACGTACTTCCCGGTGTTGACGTCGACGACGGTCATCGCCTCGGTCCGGTCGAACACGAGGTGCCCGCCCGAGGGTAGCCACACCTTCCGGTCGAGAGACTTCTTGATCTGCTCGAGGATCCGGAACTCCTCGAAGATCGGGAGATCGCCTTCGTACAGCTCGAGCCGGTGATCGAGGTCCGGGGTCGTCTGGCGGATGTAGTCACGCAACGTCGACTCGATGGCCTCGTTGTCGACGATGCACTTCGCGATCTCGCGGTTGAAGAGGTCCCGGATGACCCGCAGCTCGAGTTCCGGTTCCTCGTGGACCAGAGCGGGGGCCTTCGCCTTCGCCGCCTTGGCTTTGATCTCGCCCCACAACTCGATGAGACGTTCGAGGTCCCGCTCGATGTCGGCACGTCCCGCGCCTTCCGCCGCGGTACGCACGATCAGCCCGTGTCCCTGGGGCCGGATCTCCTGCGCGATGTCGCGCAACCTCTGGCGCTCACCGTCTGAGAGACGCCGCGACACACCGAGCGATTCCGCCTCGGGGACGAGGACGAGGTGCCGTCCGGCAAGGGAGACGAGGGCCGTCAGACGAGCACCCTTCGCACGCATCGGGTCCTTGGTTACCTGCACGAGGATCGATTGACCCGACTTGAGCACCGTCTCGATCCGCGGGATCTCATCGCCCTCGTCGCCCGCGATACCAACCTCACCCGCGTAGAGCACGCCGTTCCGGCTCTCCCCGATATCGACGAACGAGGCCTCCATGCCTGGAAGCACGTTCTGTACCCGTCCGAGGTAGACGTTGCCGGCGATCGAGCGATCTTCCTCGCGCGCAACGTAGAACTCGACCGCCTCACCCTCCTCGAGCACTGCGATCTGAGTGCCGCCAGAGTCTGCGTGTACGAGCATCACGCGGTCGACCGCTACCGGCCGGGGACGTTGCTGGCGCCGGCCGCGCTGGGGTCGCCTGCCCCTGCGGGACCCGTCGCCTCCCTCGGATCGCTCGGACTCGCCGTTTCCGGACCTCTCGGGATCCTGCGGGGTCGGGTCCGCGCCACTCTCGCCCCGTTTGGCGGGGGCCGCCTGCTGGGTCCGGGGCGCGGACGAGCTCCCCGACGACCGAGACCGGGAGCGGCGCCTGCGCCGTGCCGGGGACTTCTTCGGTTCGGGGGGATCGGCCGGAGACTGCAGGTCTTCGATCTCAGACGCCTTCTCGCGTTTGCGGGGCGCTTCAGTCATCGCGCACCGCCGTGCTTATCGTTCATATCCGATTCCGATCTATCAGGCCCGCAAGAACCGTCGCATGTGGATGTTCAGGAGCAGCCCGACCGCCACGAAATTGGCGAGCATGGCCGAGCCACCGAACGACATGAACGGGAGCGGGACACCAGCGATAGGCATGATTCCCATCGTCATGCCCATGTTCAGAAACACCTGGAACGCCCACATCGCCGCGATCCCACACGCAACGAGCGTTCCAAAGAGATCTCTCGACAACGTTGCGATCCGGAGCGCCCTCCAGATCAACAACGCGAACATCAACAGCAGTACTGCAGAACCCAGGAACCCGAGTTGCTCACCGACCGCGGTGAAGATGAAGTCGGTGTGTTGCTCGGGTACGAAATCCAAAGACGTCTGTGTGTTGGGGCTCCGGAAACCCTTACCCCTCACCCCTCCGGAACCTATGGCGATCAACGACTGTGCCTGGTTATAGCCCTCGGACTGAACGTCGGGAGTCGCATCGAGGAACGAGGTCAGACGTTCGATCTGGTAATCCTGGATCAGGTTCGCCTGGAATACGACGACCAGCCCCACCAAGCCGAGGCCGAACAACGCGAGGAAGTGACGCAGCCTGGCTCCGCCCACCACCAGAAGAGCGAGCACTACGAATACGAACACCATCATCGTCCCGAGGTCGGGTTGCACGAAGATCAACAAGCTCGGCAGTCCGGCAATGGCCAGTACCAAGGTGACGTCGATACCGCTGAGGTCGGCCTTCCGCTCGGCGAGGAACGCCGCAACGGCCAGGATGACGACGACCTTCGCGATCTCAGCAGGTTGCAGGTCGTACACACCGAGATCGAACCACCCTCGGGTTCCGTTCCTTACCTCCCCCATGCCCGTCAGTACGAGGATCAGCATGAGGACCGATACTCCGTAGATCACCGGCGTCAGCGAACGGATGTGCCGGTAATCGAAGAAGCTCACCATCAGCAGAAGGGCGAATCCGATGGTGATGTAGAAGAGCTGCCGGTTCAAGAACGCGGACGGATCGAGCCCGGCCGATTCCTGCTTCCCCGCGGTCGCCGAATACACCATCAAGGCCCCGTAGGCCGCGAGGATCAGAGTGATGATGAGCAAAGTCGGATCGAGGTGCCGGAACGGAGCCTTCCTCGCCATTCGCGAAGCGATCGGCTCACCGCCGATGCGGTCGACCCCTTCTCCGAAGACCCCTTGCATGCCCATCAGTCGGCCCCCGAGGCCGTTCCGAGTGTGACCGTGGTCTCCTTGTCGAGGTTGTAGATCCCCTCGTAGATCTGGCGGGCAACGGGGGCGGCACTCTCGCCACCGTGACCGGCCTGGTACAGACACACGACCACGACGTACTCGGGGTTGTCGGCCGGCGCGTAAGACGCGAACCACGCGAAGTTCCGATCGGACCCCTCCTCGCCTATCTCAGCGGTCCCGGTCTTGCCCCCGACGTTGATCTGGTCGAGCGGGAATCCGGCGAATGCGGTTCCTCCGGTGCCTTCGTCCCCCGAGATGACGTCTTCGAGACCCGTCCTCATCACGTCAAGGATCGTGGCATCGAGACCAAGATCGCCGTTCGTCTTCGACTTGATCGCCTTCACAATTTCGTCGTCTTCGAGAACGCTCATTCCTATGCGTGGCTCGAGGATCTCGCCCCCGTTGACGATGGCCGAATAAAAGCTCGCCATCTGAAGAGGGGTCACGACGAGATCGCCCTGGCCGATCGCCATGTTCACCGTGTAGCCGGGGAGCCAGCCGTATTCGCAGCCGATCCCACCGACTTCATCGCAGTACTGGTCCAACCACTCTTTGTCGGCCACGTTGCCACCGGACTCACCGGGGAGATCTATCCCCGTCGGAGCATCGAGCCCGACCTTCCTCATGTAGTCCTGGAACTTCTCCGATCCGTCGCCATTGCCGGCTCCCCAACGGTCCTCCATCGTGGCACCGAGTTGGTAGTAGAACGTGTCGCAGGACACCTCAAGCGACTCCGCCAGCGACATGAGCCCCATGTCGACAGTGGTCCAGTTGTTGAAGGTGTCATCGTTCAGTCCATATGCGAAAACAGGATCGCAGTCGAGCGAGTCGTAGGGGCCGATGACCCCATTGACGATCGCTGCGGCCGCGGTCACGACCTTGAAGATCGATCCGGGAGGTCCTCCCTCGCTGGTCACCCGGTTGAGCATCGCGTCGTCGATAGTGTCGTCCGGAGTTCCTCCTTCTAGGAGATTCTGATCCTTGTTGGAGAACCCGTCGGCGAGGATCGAGGGGTCGAACGTCGGATTGCTGGCCGAGGCGATGACCTGTCCGTTG
>JBKJZQ010000009.1:0-16169 GCA_046715095.1 Actinomycetota bacterium
CTTGCGGAGGTTGCGCACCTCGTAAGCCGGGGCGTTGCGTATCACGTGTCCCCATCCGCGTGGTGGCCGAAGCCCAGCCGCTCGAGGGCGTGCGAGCGCCGTTGCCAGTCCTTCTCGACCTTGACCCGAAGCTCGAGGAACACCTTCTGCCCGAAGAGGAGTTCGATCTCCTCACGAGCTTCGGTGCCGACCTGCTTCATAGTCTCGCCCTTCTTGCCGATGACGATGCCCTTCTGCGAATCGCGCTCCACATAGACGAGCGCCCTGATAGCGAGAAGGCCATCCTCCCGCTCTTCGTACTCGTCGGTGATCACCGCGATCGAGTGGGGGATCTCGTCGTGCATGCGAGACAGCAGCTTCTCCCTGACCAGTTCAGCGACGAACACCGGCGGAGGCTGATCTCTTCGGGTCCCGGGCGGATAGTACATGGGGCCCTCCGGCATCCTGGCGACGACCAGGTCCCTAACGATCTCGACGCCGTCTCCTGTGAGAGCCGATACCGGAATGTACTCGTCGTACTCGCCGAGCCTCGTCGCGGTGGCCAGGGAATCGATGATCTGATCGTGCGACATGCGGTCGACCTTGTTGACCACGAAGAAGACCGGGGTTCCGGCGGCCTTGGTGGCATCGAGATCCTGAGCCACGCGCTTGTCGCCCCGTCCGATCCCGGATTCCCCATCGACCACGAAGATCGCAACATCGACGTCCGACCACGCGTTGCGAACCAGTTGGTTCAAGCGCTCGCCCAGGAGCGTGCGGGGCTTGTGATAGCCGGGTGTATCGACGAACACGACCTGGACCCCCGGCCCGATCCCGTTCGGGTCACCGGCCTCGAGGACGCCTCGGATCGCGCTGCGGGTCGTCTGGGGCTTGTCCGAAGTGATCGCCACTTTTTCGCCGACGAGCTGGTTGACGAGCGTCGACTTCCCGACGTTGGGCCGCCCGATGATCGCGGCGAAGCCGGACCGGTAGGCGGTGGGGGGGAAAGGGCTGAGCGTCACGCGCTCTCGGCTTCGTCGCCCTCGGACTTCTCGGCCGGGCTATCAAGCTTCTTGATGACCACCTTCTGGATACGCCGTCCGCTGACCCGTTCGGTCGTGAACTCGAGGTGGTCGTACTGAACCGTCTCGCCGGGAACCGGGACGCGCCCCGTCAGGCCGAAGACGAGCCCACCCACGGTGTCCCACTCTTCATGAGGAAGTTCGACGTCCAGCAGCTCGTTGACCTCGTCGATAGGCAGCTTGGCGTCGACCCTGATCGTGTGCTCGTCTACGGGCTCGACCAGCGGCTCCTCCTGGTCGTACTCGTCAACGATCTCGCCGACGATCTCCTCGATCAGGTCCTCGATCGTCACGAGGCCGGCGGTGCCGCCGTACTCGTCCACCACGATCGCCATATGCACGTGCTCCTTCTGCATCTCCCGCAACAGCTCGGCAACCTTCTTCTGCTCGGGAACGAAGAGAGGGGCACGGCCCAACGAACCTGCCTTTACATCGCCCCTCGACTCGTGGATGCGCTTGAGCAAGTCCTTCGCGTACAACACACCCACGACGTTGTCGACATCGCCCTCATAGATCGGGATGCGCGAGTAACCGCCCTCGATGATTATCTCCAGGGCCTCGTCCAGAGACGCGACGGTCCTGGCGGTCACCATGTCGGTACGCGGGACCATCACCTCGCGTACGACCGTGTCTCCGAACTCGAAGATCGAGAGGATCAGCTGACGCTCGTCCTCTTCGATCTCGTCCTCGTCACCGTTCTCATCGTCGTCCTCCTCACCGAGGTCACGGATCTCCTCCTCGGTAACGAAGGGTCCCTTGCGGATGGGCCGACCCGGAAGCGGGCTGATGAGCGCATTGGCGATGGCGATCATCACGCTTCCCAGCGGACGGAGAGCGACCCCCAGGACGTACACGGGTCGGGCAACAAAGAGGGCAACGGGTTCGGTGTTCTGGATGGCGAGGGTGCGGGGAGCGATCTCGGCCAGCATGTACAAGAGGATCGTCATGGTGGGGATCGCGACCGCTTCGGCTCCGACACCGAAGTGATCGACGGACCACGCCGAGGCGAGGACTACGCCCGTGACGCGAGCCAGCAGCGCGAGTAACAGGAGCACGTTCATGAAGGGGGCCGGGTCCTGAACGACGGTGAGAAGCCGTCCTGCCCCCGGCTTCTTCTGATCCACCAGGTGGTGGGCCTTGATCTTCGTCGTCCTCGCTATCGCAGCCTCTGCCAGCTTCAGGAAGGTGGCAGCGAGGAGCAACGCGAGGATGGATGAACCAACCGCAAGGTCGCCCATCAGGCGACCTCGGGCTCGAAAATGGCGCCCATCAGACGACCTCGGGTTCGAAACTCTCGAGAACTTCCTTCAGCCGCTTGTCCATACGCTCCTTGTCTTCGGTTCCCTGGTGGTCGTAGCCGAGCAGGTGCAGGACTCCATGCGCCAACAACGTTTTGACCTCGCGATCGATGGTGTGGCCGAACTGCTTCGCGTTCGACTCCGCCACCTCGGGGCAGATGACGACGTCCCCGAGCATCGCTTCATCCTCAGCGTCGTCCTCATCCAACATCGGGAAAGCGAGGACGTCAGTCGCATAGTCGTTACCTGCGAACCGGGAGTTCAACTTCCTGATGTGGTCGAACGTCACGAACAGGATCGAGAGCTCGATCGAATCGTCCACGCCCTCGGCCCCCATCACGTGGCGAGCAAGCGCCGATAGTCGTGTCTCGTCGACGGGTAGGTCCTGTTCGTTGGCAACGAAGACGTTCACTCGCGGGAGCTGAGGCTCTCGGAGTAGATGCGGTACGCCTCGACGATCTCTTGGACGATCTTGTGTCGAACGACATCGCGGGCGTTCAGGTGGGTGAAGGTCACGCCCGGGATCCCGGTCAGGATCTCTTCAATCACGACCAGGCCCGATCGCGCGCCGCTGGGGAGGTCGACCTGGGTTACGTCACCGGTAACCACCGCGCGCGATCCGAATCCCAGACGCGTCAGGAACATCTTCATCTGCTCGGGGGTCGTATTCTGAGCTTCGTCGAGGATGATGAACGAGTCGTTGAGCGTCCGGCCGCGCATGAACGCCAGTGGGGCGATCTCGATCGTTCCCTGTTCGACGTAACGAAGGAAGGTGTTGGGCTCGAGCATCTCGTAGAGCGCGTCGTACAGAGGTCTCAGGTACGGATCGATCTTGGCTGCGAGGTCACCGGGCAGGAAGCCGAGGCGCTCGCCCGCCTCAACGGCCGGTCTGGTCAGCACGATGCGCGTCACCTCGCCCGATTTGAGCGCCCTGATGGCGGCGGCCACCGCTAGGTAGGTCTTTCCCGAACCCGCGGGGCCGATCGCGAACGTGATCGTGCTCCCTCGGATCAGATCCACGTACGCCTTCTGACCGCTTGTCTTCGGACGGATCGGCTTGCCCGTGTGTGTCATCACCACGGTGTCCGAGAGGACCTCGGAAGGACGGAGCCGATCCTCGCTCTTGATCATGTCGATCGAGCGCTCGACCGAATCCGACGTCAGGACGTTCTCGGCCTCGAGGAGACTCAAGAGTTCCTCGAATAGCAGCGAGACCTTCTGGGTCTCCGCGGTTTCGCCCGAGAGCACGATCTCGTTACCCCGGACCAAGATCTGAACGTCGAAGGCGCCCTCGATGAGCTTAAGGAGTTCATCCCTCGCGCCGACCAGGCGGACCATCTCGTGGTGCCCCGGGACCAGGATTTTTACTTGCGTATGGGTCAACATAGGTTTCTGAGCGCGAGTTTACCCCGGGGGCCAGGACATCGAGCGTCCGCCGAGCAGGTGGAGATGAAGGTGGAAAACTCTCTGTCCCGCCCCGGGGCCCACATTGGTCACGATCCGGTAATCGTCCAGGCCCTCATCTGAGGCAATCCGGGCCGCCATCTCGAAGATCTCCATCACGACATCCCCGTGCTCCCGGTTCAGCTCGCGGGCCGAGACGATGTGGTCCTTAGGGATCAGGAGGACGTGCGTCGGGGCCGCCGGATTGATGTCCCGGAACGCCACGACGAGGTCGCTCTCGCTGACGATGTCGGAATCGAGCTCTTTGCCGGCGATCTTGCAGAACAGGCAATCCGGATCCTTCACGCGCTCACTCCCCTCCTGGCAGCCGACCCGATCGGGTCGGCTGCACCGGGTCTTCACCCGAAGAATCTAGCCCCTCTGAGGCGCACGCAAAGCGACTTTGAGTAGCCCAGAGCGCGGCCGGCAGCGCGGAAACCTCCTCAAAGGTGCTTAGTTTGCTAGCCGATGAGGCCGTAGTGGTACAGGACCGCCGCCACCGAGACGACCGGGGCGTTCTCCGTCCGCAGGATGCGGGGGCCGAGCGAGACCAACTGCCCGCCTGCATCGGCCAGCGCCTCGGCCTCCTCCCGAGTGAAGCCGCCCTCGGGGCCGATCACGAGGGCGATCCGCTCCGGGGGCCCGTGGAGCGCCGTGCGCAGCGGAAGTGACGCCTCTTCCCACAGAACGACCGTCGCCTGCTCGTTGGCGATCCTCGCAAGGAGTCGATCCCAGGGCAGCGGCTTGCCGGTTCGCATCACGAAGGGGCTCCTCGATTGCTTGGCCGTCGACCTTGCGATCGCGTCCCACCTGTCCGCGAGCCGTTCACCCTTGGACTCATCCCACCGGACCACGGATCGCTCGGAGATGAACACCCCGGTCTCGGCAACCCCCATCTCGGCGAGCCGTTCGATGACGTCGTCCACCTTGCCCCCCTTGGCGGCTCCCTGATAGACGGCAACCTCGGGAAGCGGCGGGCGGCGTTGCTCAGTCTCGAGGATCTCGGCCACCAAGAGACCGTCGTCGATGCGGGCGGCGGCGCAACGGGCGACGGCCCCCGCGCCGTCGGTGACGGTGATCACGTCCGGGGGCGAGACGCGTAGCACCTTGAGTGCGTGACGGGATTCATCGGGGGGGAGAGTGACCTCACTGCCACTCCAGGACGTTCGCGGCACGAGGAACCAGGGTTGGTTGCTCATGACCCGCTCATCGGAAGGCTTGTTTGAATCTGTCGAAGAAGCCCTTCGACCCGGCCTCCTCGCCTCGCATCTCTGCGAGCTTGGCGATCAACTCGACCTGTCCGGCATCGAGGTCGGTTGGTGTCTCGACCTTGAGGAGCGCCACCAGTGTGCCGCGGCCACGGCCACCGAGCCGCGGCATACCGCGGCCCTTGAGCCGGACGATCTCGCCCGGCTGGGTTCCGGGCGAGATCTCGATCTCCTCCGGTTCTTCGAGGGTTGGGACCTCGACCTTCCCACCGAGGGTCGCGATCGTGAATGGGACCTTGACCTCGCATCCGAGGTCGTCGCCACCACGCTGGAACACCTCATGCGGTTGGACCCGGACCTGGACGTAGAGGTCGCCGGCGCCCGCTCCCCTCACCCCGGTCTCGCCGCGACCGGACACCTTGAGGTGAGCACCGTCGTCGATGCCGGCGGGCACGTGGATGGTGATTCTGTCGGTGACCGGCACGCGTCCCTTGCCTCCACATATCGCGCACGGGGTCGGGATCTCCCTGCCCGTTCCGCTGCAGCGCGGGCACGTGGCGGCGGTCATCACCTCGCCGAAGATCGAGCGCTGAACCTGCCGGACCTGACCGGCGCCCCCACACGTAGAGCAAGTGACTGGAGAGGTCCCCGGCGCCGCACCGCTTCCAGAACACTCGATGCAGGACCCGAGGGTCCTGATCTCGACTTCCTGGTCGACGCCGGTCGCTGCGTCCTCGAGGGTAACTACGACCTCGGCGAGGATGTCGGTCCCGCGCGCCGGACCGCGCGACGACCCCCGGCCGCCCCCGAAGAAGGTCGAGAAGATGTCCGAGATGCTCCCAAAGTCGCCGAGGTCGCCCATCCCGGCCCCCGGGCGGGCATCACCGAATCTGTCGTAGCGCTGGCGCTTCTGCGGATCGGAGAGAACCTCGTAGGCATGGGTGACTTCCTTGAAGCGCTCATGTGCCGCAGTGTCCTCGGGGTTCGTATCGGGATGCAGCTCACGAGCGAGCTTGCGATAGGCGACCTTTATCTCCTCCGCGGTCGCCTCGCGTGACACGCCGAGAACGGCGTAATGATCCGTGGCCACAGGACTAGTGCTCCGGCACCTAAGCGGAGGGTCCGGTCAGCATGCGGCCGAGGTTGCTGGCCACCTCGTATACCGCCGCGATCGTGCGCCGGTAGTCCATCCGCGTCGGGCCCACCACACCCAGGGTGCCGAGGATCGTGCCCTCGTATCCATACGGAGCAGTTATCACCGCGCAATGCTGCATCTCCTCGATCAGGTTCTCGGAGCCGATGCGCACCGACATGGAGTTCAGCGAGAGGCCCTCGGCCAGTAGCTCGAGGAGGATGCGGCGATGTTCGAGCGCGCCGATCACCTGCCTGACGGTCTCGAGATCGGAGAACTTGTGCTCGTCTACCATGTTCGACGTGCCTTCGAGGAACACACGCTCGCCATCGCGCCGGGTGATCTCGGTCTCGAGAACGGATCCCACCCGAGTGGCAGCATCCCTCAGATCCGTGGGGAGGCTATCGACCGAGCCGAGGATCGTCTGCGCGACGGTCTCGAGCGGCGTTCCGACGACCAGTTTGTTGAGCACTTCCGCAGTGCGATAGAGCTGACCATCGTCGGTGTCCTCGGAAACCCGGATGACGTGGTTCTCGACTCGCCCGGTGTCGGACACGATGACGATCATGGCCCGGTCTCCGCCGAGCCCGACCAGCTCTACATGGCGCGCAACGCTCCGGTCAAGGGCCGGAGCGAAGACGAGGGCGGCATGGTTGGTCATGTTCGAGAGCAGTCCCGCCGTCTGCCGTAGGGCGTCTTCGAGCTCCCAACGGGCTTCGTCGTAGAACGTCTCGATCTGCTTGGTTTCGGCGGAAGGAAGCTTGGCCCCCGACGCGTACGCGTTGACGAAGTAGCGGTACCCGCGATCGGTCGGGATGCGTCCGGCCGACGTGTGCGGCTGGTAGATGTAGCCCATCTCCTCGAGAGCCGCCATCTCGTTCCTGACGGTCGCCGACGAGACCCCCAGCCCATACTGATCGACGAGGGTCTTGGAACCGACCGGTTCCCCGGAGGTCACGTAATACGACACGATCGCCCGCAGGATCGTCGCCTTGCGATCGTCCAGATGCCGCTCGTCCGGTGTCCCGGAAGTCTCCTGAGGGTTCATGGGTGCCTCCATCGTACCCGGCCTTAGCACTCAACTTCCAGGAGTGCTAAGACGAACCGCCGCCTCGGCAAGGGATCAAGCGAGCTAACGCCCCAGCTAACCCTTCAACCCCAGTCGTAGCGCTTCGGTCACGGCTTCCTCGGGATCCGCCAGCGCGATGACCCCGGGGATGTCCCAGGTGTCGATCCCTACGACGGGAGTCCCGATCTTCAGGGCGAGGGCGACTTCTGAAAGGGTCCCGGTCTCACCTCGGATCGCGATGACCGCGTCGGCAGCCCTCACCACGAGGGCGTTGCGCATCTCACCCAGCCCGGTGGCCACGGCTACGTCGACGAAGGGGTTCGCGTCGCGCCGGTCATCGGTTGGGAGGATCCCGACGGTCGTGCCGCCGCCGGCCTTCGCGCCCCGGCAGGCCGCTTCCATGACGCCGGTCATGCCCCCGCAGACGAGGACCGCGCCGTGCGCGGCCAGAGCCCGCCCAACCGCCTCTGCGATCCGATCGGTATCAACGTCGGGGACCCCGGCCCCCACGACCGCTATGTAAGCCTGCGCTTCCATGACGACAAGGTACTCGTCAGATCGCGTAACGGACGAAGCGGCCTTCCAGGTTGTCGTCGCCGAGCCTCTCGATCACGTCCACGAGAAGGGCGACGCAGACGGGGTCGAACTGCGTTCCGGAGTGGTTGATGATCTCGTCGAGGGCCTGCTCGACCGGCAGGGCGTTGCGGTATGGCCGGTCGGTTGTCATCGCGTCGAACGAATCGCAAACGGCCACGATCCGCGCGCCCAGCGGGATCTGGTCGCCCTTCAACCTCATGGGATAGCCCTCGCCGTCCCACCGTTCGTGGTGGTGGTAGATCACCGGCAAGGCAGACTTCAGGAAGTCGATGCCTTCGAGCATCCGTTTGCCGATCTCGGGATGCGTCCGCATCACCGCCCGCTCGCCCTCGGTGAGCGGGCAGGGCTTCCTCAGGATCGCATCGGAGATCCCGATCTTCCCGACATCGTGGAGGATCGAGCCGAGCCGCACCGCGTGACGGGTCTCGTTGGTGACCTGCATCGCATCCGCGAGGGCGCTGGCGAGGTCACGGATCCTGCTCGTGTGTGCCTGTGTGTAGGGGTCGCGCGCTTCGAGCGCAGAGACGAGTGCCACGATCGTGGAGGTGTACTGGGCCTCGAGCCTGGCGGCGAGCTGGATCTTCGAGTACGCGTTCGCCGCGAACGTCGTAAGCACCTCGACGTGGCGGGGGTCGTCGGTTCGGAACGGCCGGTTCGCCCGGCGATAGATCTCGACGATGCCGATGCCACGCCCGTCGACGACGACCGAACACATCAACATGCGTGAGAACCCGAGCTCGTGGAGGAGCGCCAGCTCGCCCGGATCTGCGTCGGAGTCGTCGATAGAGATCTCGAGGGACTCCCCGGACCCGATGACCTTTCGGGTCATCGGGTACTGGGCGAGCGGGTACTCCTCGACGATCGTGTTGAGCCGGTACGGCGGCAGCACGCAGGCGGCGACGTCTCGGATGATGTCCCTGTCTTGATCGACGAGCGAGACCAGTGCGGCGTCCGCGTTCAGGGCCGTGACGACCGAACGAGCGAGGCCGGCGAAGAGGTCCCGGATGTCCGTCGCCTCTTGCATGGGGCCGATGCCCTCGATGAGGTTACCCAGGTGATCGCCGCGGCCGAAATTCCCAACCACGACGGCATCCCCGTCCTTTTTCCGCGGATCCGTAATGCTTTCCGAAGCGTGCATAAGCTCTTTACATCGGCGCGATCTCCGGGACGGTAAAGCGTCTCATCCCAAATAGTTCGTTAGTCCCGATCATCCCGAAAGCTGTGGATATTGCCCCGTGACCTTCTGGCCGCCGCTAGAGGAGGCGGGCGCCGATCTCCGAGGCGAGAAAAGTCCCTCGGGGCGTCGCCCTGAGCCATCCACCGGCCTCTTCGAGGAGCCCGTCGGCTACGAGGGCTGCGATCTCCGAGGTATGCCCGTCGAGCGCCCCACCCCCCCACCGCCTCTCGAACGACGGGAGGTTGATCCCGCTTGCCAGTCTGATCCCGAGCATCATGGCTTCCGCCACCCGCACCGGCGGCGCCAAAGTCTCCCTGCCCGCCTCCGGAGAACGACTTGCGGACGCGGCCGCGATGTAGCCCCGGGGAAGCCTCTCGGACCAGTACCGCGTTCCGTCGAGGTGCCCGTGTGCTCCCGCGCCGAAGCCCAGATAGTTACCCGCCGACCAGTACAGGACGTTGTGTGCCGACGCCCGGCCTCGTCGCGCCCAGTTCGATATCTCGTAGCGCCCGTACCCTGCGCGTCCGAGCAACTCGCTCGCGATCTCGTACCGGTCCGCCTGGAGATCGGGGTCGACATCGGCAACGCGTCCGCTCCTAACCAGCGTCGCGAGAGGCGTCCCCTCCTCGACCGTGAGCGCGTACGCCGAGATGTGATGTGGCGAGGCCTCGATCAATCCCTCCAGCGAGGCGCGCCAGTCCTCGGGTCGTTCCCACGGGGAACCGTAGATCAGGTCACCGTTCACATCGGGAACCCCCGCCCGCTTGGCGGCGGTCATCGCCTCCAGAGCCACCTCCGGCGAGTGCGTACGCCCGAGACCGGCGAGGACGCGAGGCACGAGCGACTGGATCCCGATAGAGACCCGATTGTCCCCGGCCTCGAGGAGGATCTCGAAATAGCGTTCGTCGACGGTTTCGGGGTTCGCCTCAACGGTGATCTCCGCGGCAGGAACGATCCCGACCGAGGCCCTGACTGCATCGAGGATCCGCCCGAGGTCCTCCGCCGGCAAGAGTGTCGGCGTTCCTCCGCCGAAGAACACCGAGGTCGCCGGCCCGCGGCCGAGCGCGTTCGCCTCGATATCCGCGACCAGGGCGTCGACGTAAGGGCCGTGCACGTTCTCCGCTCCGGCGCTTTCCTTCAGCGCATAGGTGTTGAAGTCACAGTAGTGACAGCGGTGGAGGCAGAACGGGATGTGGACATAGACGCCGAACCCCGGATCCTCGAGCCACTCCCCACTGCGAGAGACTCCGGGGGGCGCCGCCGCCACTGTCGGGGGGCTCATGAGTCCGTCTCCGGTTCCAGTTTCAGGGCTTCGATGAAGGCAGATTGCGGGACCTCGACCGACCCGATCTGCTTCATCCGCTTCTTCCCCTCTTTCTGCTTCTCGAGGAGCTTCCGCTTCCGGCTGACGTCGCCGCCGTAGCACTTGGCGATGACATCCTTGCGCTTCGCCTTCACGGTCTCGCGGGCGATGACCCGGGAACCAACCGCGGCCTGGATCGGGACGTCGAAGAGCTGCCGGGGGATCAACTTGCGGAGTCGCTCGGTCATCCTCTTGCCGTAGTCGTAGGCCTTGTCGCGGTGAACGACCGTCGAGAACGCGTCGACGGGCTGGCCGTTGAGGAGCACGTCGACCTTGACCAGATCGGAAGGTTTCATACCGACCTGCTCGTAGTCGAGGGACGCGTAACCCTTGGTGCCGCTCTTCAGTTGATCGAAGAAGTCGAAGATGATCTCGCCGAGCGGCATGTGATAGCGGATCTCGACCCGTTCGGGTGAGAGGTAGTGCATCTCCTTGAGCTCGCCCCGCCGATCCTGGCACAGCTGCATGATCGTCCCGATGTACTCGGACGGTGACACGATCATCACCGAAACGTACGGCTCGTAGATCTCGTCGACCGTGCTTCGGTCGGGCACGTCGGTTGGGTTACGGATCATCTTCCTGGTGCCGTCGGTGAGCACGAGCTCGTACCCCACCGAGGGGGCAGTTGCGATCAGCTCGAGATCGGACTCGCGCTCCAGCCGGTCGCGCGTGATCTCCATGTGCAGGAGTCCCAGGAATCCACAGCGGAATCCGAAACCAAGCGCGGTTGAAGATTCCGGCTCGTACACCAGAGCCGAATCGTTGAGCTTCAACTTGTCGAGAGCGTCGCGCAAGAGCGGGAAGTCGTCGCCGTTGATCGGATAGATACCGGCGAACACCATCGGCTTGGGCTCGCGGTAGCCGTGCAGGGGTTCGACCGCGGCTCCCTTCCCGGCGATCGTCACGGTGTCACCGACCTTGACAAGAGAGACTTCTTTGATCCCGGCCACGAGATAACCGACCTCACCGGCATCGAGTGAGTCCACCGGAAGAGGGCCCGGGCCCATGACGCCGATCTCGTCTGCCTCCACGTCGAGCTCGGCGATCATGAAGCGGATCGACTGTCGAGATCTGAGTGCCCCGTCGATCACCCTGATGTACGCCACCACGCCCCGGTACGCGTCGTAGTAAGAGTCGAACACCAGGGCTCTCAGTGGAGCCTCCGGGTCTCCCTTCGGCGGCGGAACCTTAGCCACGATCTCTTCCAGCAGATCGGGGACGCCGTCGCCCGTCTTCGCCGAGATGCGGAATACGTCGTCCACATCACACCCGATCAACTGGGCGATCTCCTCTGCGTACTTCTCCGGCTGAGCGGCCGGGAGGTCGATCTTGTTCAACACCGGAATGATCTCGAGCCCGGCGTCGACCGCGAGATACAGGTTCGTCAGGGTCTGAGCCTCGATACCCTGAGCAGCATCCACGAGCAGAAGCACGCCGTCGCAGGCCGCCAGCGAGCGGGAGACCTCGTAGCCGAAGTCCACGTGGCCGGGCGTGTCGATGAGGTTGATCTCGTAGATCTCGCCGTCGCTCGCTTTGTATTCCATCCGGACGGCCGCGGCCTTGATCGTGATGCCCCGTTCCCTCTCGAGGTCCATCCGGTCGAGATATTGCTCCCGCATGTCGCGATCGGATACCGTCCCCGTGAGCTGCAGGAGGCGGTCCGAGAGGGTGCTCTTGCCGTGATCTATGTGGGCGATGACTGCGATCGCCCGCTGATGCGCCTGATCCATGGGCGCAGCGTAAAGGCTGTGCGGTATACTTCGCCGCAAACCCCCCTAGTTATGGGCCCCGAGACCGCGCGTCGCAGTCCGGGGTCCGCAGTTCGACTCGACGAACTGCCCAACAGTTGGAGAATCCAGATGGCAAACATCAAGAGTCAGATCAAGAGGAACCGCCAGAGCGCCGCCGCCAACGAGCGGAACAAGAGCGTGCGCTCCAAGCTGCGGACGATCATCAAGAACTACCTCAGCACGGCCGAGTCGGGTGACGCCGAAGGAACGGCCTCCGGCTACCGCGAGGTCAGCCGCGAGCTGGACAAGGCCGCGGCGAAGGGCATCATCCACAAGAACAAGGCAGCCAACCAGAAGTCCCGGTTGGCCAAGCACCTCAAGAGCTAGCCCGCTCGCTCCCGCTCGAGCTAGCCCGCTCGCTCCCGCTCGACGATCCGCACTACCGCGCGCTCGAGCGCGGCCTGAGGGGGCAGGTCTCCGCCCTTCATCTCGACATCAGCTTCCGCCAGGAACGACATCGCGTTCACCAGCTCGTCCTCCGAAAAGGAACGCGCCTGGTTGGCCATGCGTTCTGCGCGCCATCCCGGCATACCGAGGACGTCACCCACCGCTGCTGCTCCCCTATCGGCATGGCGTCTGGCCCTCAGCAGCCTCCTGATGTGGTTCGTGAGGGCCCCGAGGAGCGGCAACGGATCCTCGCCCTGGTCGTAGAGGCGGCGCAGCAACTCCATCGCTCGGGGGAGTTTCCGCTCCCCGACGGCATCAGTGAACGAGTAGATCCGCTCGTCGGCGTGCCGGGCGAAGGCGGCCTTCACCTCTGCGGGCCCGACCGTCCCGTCCGGTCCCAACCGGGTGCCCATCTGATCCAGGGCCCCGTCGAGGTCTCTCAGCTCGTTGCCGACAGCGTCGATAAGGGACCACGCGGCGCGCTCGTCGATCTTCAGCTTCTTTAGCTTGGCGCGATCTCTGATCCACGAGACGAGCTGTCTGCCTTTGGGTGCCTGGAGACTCACCAGGGCGCCGATCTTCTTGGCCTGGGCGTCGAGCTTCGTACGTCCGGAGGCGACCAGCACGAGGACCGAAGACGGCGACGGCGATTCCAGGTACCTGCTCAAGGTTTCGACCTGCTCCTTGAGCATGTCCTGCGCATCCCGAACGATCACCAGCCGGCATCCGCCGAGCAAGGACGCGGTCTCGAGCGTGCCGAGTATCTCGTGACCGGGGGCCCGAGCCTCAAGCGTTATTTCGGACAGCGGATCGCAGCCGGTCTCCGCCCTCACCCGCTCGAGAGCCTCGTCGACCAGGAACTCCTCGCCGGATAAGAGATAGACGGGAAAGCTCATGCTTTCCCGATCGCGGATGGCGTGCGGCTCAATTGGGCGAGCTCTGACTCGCTCATGCTTCCCTCAGGCCCATCGTGTAGTGGCGCTCACCATCGCCGTCGAGCGAGACTGCCTCCGCCCCCTCGTCTAAGAGCGCCTCCCAGTGGTCCCCCATCCATTCCTCGGCGGCCTCTCGGGAAGGGAACGACTCGGTGGACCTGACGTCGCGGCCCGTGTCGTCGTGCAGCATCCACGTCCAGTCGCTCACCTCAGACCGCGGCCCAGAAGGCGAGCATCGACAGCGCGATGAGCGGGACCCCGACCATGAGGGCCCAGACCGCGAGGGCCATCGAGGTGATCTCCACGGCCTCTTCGGAGACGATCCGGGACGCCATGCTCCTCCGGCCGCGCGCTCGTTTGGACGACCATCCCTCGGCAGGCTCGGCGGCTCCGGTCAGGCCGACCCCCAGCACCAGGATGCCGACGATGAAGAGGGCCGTCCCGATGCCGTGGTAGACGACCTTGTCCGCCAGCCATGCGTAGGCCAGGCCGCCGATGGTTCCCGCCGCGGTTCCGCCACCGAGGGAGATACCGATCACTTTAAGGTTCGAGAGCTTCATCCCCCGAAGCGTAACCCTGCCGTCTGCGAACGAGCGTGGCGGCCGCGACTCCAGCCACACCCATCCCGGCAACGAGCGACACCGCCCTAGGAACCTGCACCACCGCCCAGGGTGCTCCTCCGAAGAGATCCCCGATCCACAGGATCGCCGCGACGAAGGGAGCCGCGAGGCGCGCCAGGAGCCGGGCGAGGACCGGGGAGGCAAGGCCCGCGAGCGCCGACGCGAAACCGAGGACGGTCGCAGGAGCAACCGCCGGCATCGCCAGGAGGTTGGCCGGGAAGCCCGCGATCGAGACCTCGCCGAACCCGGCGGCGAGGAGTGGCGCGACCGCAACCTGCGCCGCCACCGTCGCGCCCACCCCCAGGGCGACGGGCGACGGGAGGAACGACAGTCGCTCCGCGATGGGGCGCGCCCACAGCACGATCCCGGCGGTGGCGGCAACCGATAACTGGAGCCCGAGCGATCCCAGCAGCTGCGGACGCAACGCCAGCACTACCACCATCGCCAGGCCGAGGGAGCGCGGCGTCGAGACCCGCTCGCCCAGTCCGAGCGCAGCGATCGCGACGGCTCCCATGACCGCGGCACGAAGGACCGATGGTTCCGGTCCGGTCACCAGCACGAAGAGGACGAGGCCGAGCGCGGCGATCGCAAGTCTTGCCCTGAGGCCGAGGAACCCAAAGACGAGCAGCAGCGTGCCGAGGACGATCGCGACATTGCTTCCCGACACCGCCACGAGATGCGTCAGCCCGGCGTTGCGAAGATGGTCCTCGGTCACCGGGTCGATGCGCGATGTGTCCCCGATCGTGAGACCCATCAGAAGCGCTCCCGTTCTCGGCTCCAGGGACGAGACCGCGTCCCTCAGTCCCCCCTTCACGCGGGCGGCCGCCGCCATCGGAGCCGACGGGATGCCTCCCATGGAAACGTCACTCGGGTGGAAACGTGCAAGGGCCCCCGCCCTCGCGAGGTAGCCCTCGAATCCTTCGTCGTCCAGTGGAAGGATCCATCCTTCGGCACGGAATACCGTGCCCGCGTCCGCTTCGAGCCGCGGGAACGCGAGGGCTCCCAGGTGATCGACCGGGGGGTGTCCGGTACATCGGGCGAGCTCCACACCGGCCAGCGTCGAGTTGTCGCCGAGGTGTTCCCGGAGCACGCCGGTCACCTCGCACCTCGCGACCTCCGACGCGAGCGCGGAGGCTGCGGTGACCTCCGGCGAGCGCACCGCCGTGGTCAGTGACCCGAGACCAACTCCGGCGATCAGCACTCCGGCCGCGGTCAACGCCGGTACCCGGCGAGGGACGAGTAGGGCAGCGCCGCAGACGAACACCGCCAATGGATAGGGGATCCTGAGAACGATCCCGCCCACCAGGCCGACCAGCAGCAGCCACAGCCCCACAACTCAGAGCGTCACGTAGGGGCGGATGGACTCGAGCGTGGCGGGTCCGATACCGGTCACCTCGAGAAGTTCCTCGATAGCGGTGAACGAGCCGGTCTGCTCGCGGTAGGCGATGATCGCCGCGGCCGTGACTGGACCGATCCCCGGGATCTGCTCGAGGGCTAATTGGTCGGCGGTGTTCAAGGCGATCTGCGCAGGCATCCCGGGAGTCGCAGAGGAGAGCGGCCCGACCATCGCCGGAGCATCGCCGGCGGCGAGAACCTCTATCTTGCTGCCGTCGACGATCACCTCGGCAAGGTTGAGGAGATCGAGATCCGCGGTGCGGCTCGGCCCACCGGCGGCCTCGATCGCATCGGCCACTCGGGATCCCTCAGGGAGGGTGTAGAGGCCGGGTCGACGAACCTTGCCGGCCACGTGAACGACTACTCCTCCGGGACTCGGGGAGGCGGGCGGCGCGCTGGTCACCCCCTTTTCGGCCGCAGGCGGCGCGATCCTTGCAGGGGCACCACGGGACCACAGGGCCAGGCCGCCGAACACCAGGATCGCCGCGATCGCGGCCAGGACCCAGATCTCACGCCGTGACCCAACCTTGTTCCTCAGCTGGTCGAGTCGGCTCTCCGGGATCCGCGGGGGTTCCATGAACGTCCATCCCATCGTTCTGTCACCAGGCCGACAGTGACCGGGCTCACAACGTGGGAGGTTGGGTCCATGGACATCGAACTCCGCGCGGTCAAGGAAGACGAAGCCAAGCGGTTC
>JBKJZQ010000010.1:0-2635 GCA_046715095.1 Actinomycetota bacterium
TCCCTCACCCGGACCTATCTCGACGATCGAGAAGGGGTCGGGCCGGCCGGCCGCGACCCACGTGTCCTCGAACGAGCTCGCCCACAGTCGCCCGAAGCCCGGATCGAGCTCGGGTGACGTCACGTAGTCACCGCGGCGACCGCTTCGCTCCGGCCCCCTCGCGTAGTAGCCGAAGTCCGGGTGGTAGAGACACAGCTCCATGTATCGGTCGAAGGGGAGCGGACCGCGAGCGCGGATCTCTGCAAGCAGGATCTCGTCGAGCTCGGTCACTGGTGCATCTAGCGCTGCTTCGGAGCTGCCTTGGGAACGGCGTCCTTCTGCGCCTTGAGGGCGTCGTGCCGCATCCGCTCGTACCAGGCCTTCTTGTCGTTGTAGGTATGGACGCTCTTGAGCGCAGCCTCGGCGATCCGGATGACGTCGGCGTGGCGGGAATCGCTGGAATAGAGGGCTATCAACCGGTCGTACGGGCCGGTCGAGTCGAACCCGCCCGAGACGGTTCCTTCGTACAGTTCGATCGCGTCGTCGAGGCGCCCGACCTGCTCCATGTTCTGTCCCCTGAGGAACGCCTTCACCATCTCGACGCTATCGCCCACCGCTTCATCTGCCGAGTCGCTCACCGCTCCATTGCCCCAGTCGCTCACCGCTCCATGGAACCACAACCGATAGTGTTCCTCGCCCCCGTCCCTCGCCCCCGTTGACCCTCGGTCCTATCGCTTAGAATCGGGTTCCAGACAAACTTAGGAGGCTGAGTCGATGGCTCTTGGATACGAAGGCGATCTCTACATCCTTGCGTTCGACCACCGGGGTTCGTTCCAGAAGAAGATGTTCGGGATCCAGGGCGACCCGACCCCTGAGGAGACCAACACGATCATCGACGCTAAGCGTCTGATCTTCGAAGGTTTCCTCAAGGCTCTCGAGGAGGGTGCCCCCAAGGACGCCGCCGGCCTCCTCGTGGACGAGCAGTTCGGCGCCGACGTTGCGCGTGAAGCGACCTCGAAGGGATTGCTGCTGGCGATGCCCGTTGAGAAGTCGGGACAGAACGAGTTCGACTTCCAGCACGGCGACGACTTCGGCAAGCACATCGAGGATCTCAACCCTGCATTCAACAAGGTGCTTGTCCGCTATAACCCCGACGGCGATCAGGAGATGAACAAGCGGCAGTCCGCTCGCCTCAAGGAGCTAGGCGACTGGCTCCACGACAACAACCGCAAGTACCTCTTCGAACTCCTGGTCCCCGCCGAACCCGAGCAGCTCGAGTCGGTCGGAGGCGATGTGGACCGTTACGACAAGGAGCTTCGAGCCGCCCTCATGCTTCGGGCGATCGAGGAGCTTCAGGCTGCAGGGATCGAGCCCGACATCTGGAAGATCGAGGGCCTCGACATGCGCGAGGACTGCGAGCGGATCGCCGAGGCTACCCGCAAAGACGGGCGCGACGACGTCGTGTGTGTCGTCCTCGGCCGCGGTGCCAACGACGATGCGGTCGATCACTGGCTGCGGATGGGCTCGGGGGTTCCCGGCTATGTCGGCCTCGCGATCGGCCGGTCGATCTGGTGGGACTCCCTTAAAGGCTTCCTCGACGGTGGGATCTCGCGTGAGGATGCCGCGTCTCAGATCTCCAAGAACTATCGCCGCTTCATCGACGTTTACAGAGCCGGCTGACACCCCTCGATGGTCACCGCCGCCGCAGACGGCAGCAAAGACGGATTCGCCCTCGCCAAGGAGGTCTCGGCGAGCGGACCGGTCGCGCTCGTGGTGGACGGGAAGCAGAAGGATCTCCCGTTCGTGCCCCCGGAGGGCGCCGAGGTCCAGATCGTCACCACCACGGATGACCTCGGTCGCGAGATCATGCGGCACTCGACCGCTCACGTCCTTGCCCAGGCGGTGCTGAGGCTGTACCCCGCCGCCAAGTACTCGATCGGGCCGCCGATCGAGGACGGTTTCTACTACGACTTCGATGTCGAGAAACCGTTCACTCCAGAAGACCTCGAGAAGATCGAGGCCGAGATGCAGAAGATCCTGAAGGAGAACCAGCGCTTCGAGCGAGTGGTGGTGGGTCGCGATGAGGCGCTGGAGTTCTTCGCCGCTCAGCCGTACAAGGTCGAGATCATCGAGGGCGTCGACGCCGCGGCGGATGGGACCGAGATCACGTTCTACCGGAACGTGGCCCCAGGTGGCGAGGTCGCGTTCACGGATCTATGCCGTGGTCCTCACGTCCCGGGCACCTCGAGGTTGAAGGCGTTCAAGCTGCTCCGCACCTCCGGCGCGTACTGGCGCGGCGACGAGACCAAGCCGATGTTGCAGCGCATCTACGGAACCGCGTGGGAGTCGAAGGATGCACTTGATGCTTACCTCCACCGCTTGGAGGAGGCGGAGAAGCGCGACCACCGGAAGCTCGGCCGCGAGCTGGAGCTCTTTTCGTGGCCGGAGGAAGTCGGTCCCGGCCTCGCGGTGTGGCATCCGAACGGCGGCATCGTGAGGAAGACCCTCGAGGACCTGTCCCGGCAGATGCACATCGACCGCGGTTACGAGGGCGTCTACACACCGCCCCTCGGCAAGTCGACCTTGTGGGAGACCACCGGCCACCACGGGTTCTACCGCGAGAACATGATTCCGGCGATGGAGTTAGAAGGCTAGG
>JBKJZQ010000011.1:0-3182 GCA_046715095.1 Actinomycetota bacterium
GGGTTTGCCACCAGCAACAAACGAACCGGCCCGGGAGTTTTCCCGGGCCGGTTTACTTTCCCCTCCCGCTCCGTGATCGGTTTCTCAGCCGAGTAGCTTCCGAAGCCCCGCTTCGTCGAGGATTTCGACCCCGAGCGACTGTGCCTTCGCGAACTTCGAGCCTGGATTCTCGCCCCCGATCACGTAGTCCGTCTTCTTGCTGACCGACGAGGTCACCTTTCCCCCTCGGGACTCGATCGCGTCCGTCGCCTCGTCCCGGCTGAAGTTCTCGAGCGATCCCGTGAGCACGAAGGTCTTTCCGAGCAACGGTCCTTCGAGCGTCCTCTTCTCCTCGACCGGATCGACTCCGGCCTTCTTGAGGCGAGCGATCACCTTCAGGTTCCCCTTCTGGTTGAAGAAGCTCTCGATGCTCGTGGCGATCACCGGACCGATCCCCTCGATCGCCACGATCTCGTCGGCCGACATCTTCCGGAGGACGTCGAGCGACCCCGCCTCAGCCGCGATCTGATACGCGGTGGTGCCCCCGACGTGACGGATGCCGAGCCCCACCAAGAGCGCACCCATGGGTCGCTTCTTCGAGTTCTCGATCGACGTCATCAGGTTGTTGATCGACTTCTCCTTGAAGCCCTCGAGCTCGCCTATCTGCTCTCGCATCAAGTAATAGATGTCGGAGATGTCGTGCAGGTAATCGCCCTGGATCAGCGCGTTGATCGTCTGGTAGCCGAGGCCCTCGATATCCATCGCGCCGCGGGCGGCGAAGTGAAAGATCCGTTCGATCTGTTGCGAGGGACAGTCGATACCGGTGCAGTAGGAAGCCGACTCGCCCTCCTCCCTGCGGATCTCGGAGCCGCAGTATGGGCATCTCTTGGGCATCTTGAACTTCTTCTCTTTGCCCGTGCGCTTCGAGGTCACCGGCCCGACGACCTCGGGGATCACATCCCCCGCGCGCCGAACGATGACCGTGTCGCCGTCGCGAACGTCCTTGCGCGCGACCTCGTCCTCGTTATGGAGGGTTGCGGTCGAAACCGTCACACCACCGACGAAGACCGGCTCGAGGACCGCATAAGGGGTTGCTTGCCCCGTCCGTCCCACGTGGACGCGGATCTGCTTCATCAGCGTCGTCCGTTCCTCCGGGGGGAACTTGTACGCGATCGCCCAGCGAGGTGCCTTGGACGTGTGCCCGAGCTCCTCTTGCTGCGGGATCGAATCCACCTTCACCACGACCCCATCGATCTCGTACGGAACATCGTGGCGATGCTCCTGCCAGTACTGACAGAACTCGAAGACGTCATCGAGCGTCGAGAGGACCTTGTTCTCCGGATTGGTTCTGAGGCCCAGGTCACGCAGCGCGGCCAGGGCATCGGAGTGCGACCGGAACCGCATCCCTTCGACGAACCCCACCCCGTGACAGACGAGGGACAGCTTGCGCGCTTTCGTTACCTGGGGGTCTTTCTGCCGAAGCGAACCGGCTGCCGCGTTGCGCGGGTTGGCGAAGGTCTTCCCGCCTCCCTCTCCGAGCCGCTCGTTCAAAGCGTCGAAGTCGTCGGTCCGCATGTAGACCTCGCCCCGCGCCTCGAGCACGGCCGGTACCTTCTTGCCCTTGGACGCTCGGAGTCGCAGCGGCACCGCGCCCACCGTCTTGAGATTCGAGGTGATGTCCTCGCCGGTCCGACCGTCGCCCCGCGTGGCGCCCTTCACGAACACCCCATCCTCATAGATGAGGTTGACGGCGGTCCCGTCCATCTTCAGCTCGACCATGAAGCCCTCAGGAGTTCCGATCTCTCGCTCGACCCTCCGCCCCCATGCCTGGAGGTCCTCGAGCGAGAAACAGTTGTCGAGCGACATCATCGGCGCCCGGTGCGGCACCGGAGCGAAGGCGTCCGACGGCGGCGCCCCCACCCGCTGGGTCGGAGAATCCGGCGTGATCAGGTCGGGGAACTCGGCCTCGATCGCCATCAACTCGCCGACCAGGGCGTCGTACTCGGCGTCCGCCACCTCGGGGTCGTCCAGCACGTGGTAGCGGTACGAGTGGTGGTCGATCTCCTCGCGGAGCCTCGCCGCCCTCTTCTTGGCCTCGGTCTTGGTCATGTCCGTCTATTTTCGCAGGCCCCTGCGACGGATCCGTACACGGCCGGTTGGCGTGATGTTGACCGCAGTTCTTACTCGGGTTCGGTCAGCACCGCGATGACCTGCCTCACCCGGTAGGGCCGGGAGTCCGAGTTCGAGAAGTAGCCCAGGGATTGCCACGGGCCACCTCCGATCCGCCACCGGGCCTCCCAGACGACGTCGACCGTAAGGTCGTAGCGCCCCCGGGTCTCGTAGACGTGGCCGATGTTCCCGCCGCGGGACGCGCTCCAGCGCCGGCCCGAACCGTTCGTGACCATGTCGGAGCCGTCGCCGAAGTTCCACACGTACTGGACCGGCCGGGCTTGCGCCGTGACCAGCACCGGACCCGCCTGCGCCGTCGCCTCGATCGGGGAGGGGGAGGTCTCGAGCCAGAAATACGACTCGAGGCCCGTGAGGCCGATGCCTGAGGGTGTTACCTGGAGATCCGGCTCCGGGGCGAGGGAGACAGCGCGGTCCGCAAGCGTCCTCGCGATCTCTTCCGGCGAGGGCCGCGGTGGCCGGCCGGGACGACCGGGCCTCTGCTCCACCGGCTCGGGAGAGGCGAACGTAGCGCAGTCACCGGTCGTGTCCGCGAACGTGAACGTTAACGGAACCCCGCCGGTCCCGTAGCGCGGCGCACAAGTATGAGGAACCAACGCCACCGGCACGACCACAACGTCAGAGGCTGGGGCCGTTGCAAGAGCTGAACCACCACTGGATGGCTTGTCTACTGCGTACGACAATTGCGCCGTTGAGCTGACCCCAGAATCTGAGTTCGGGCGAACCAGGGATGCCTTGCCCCTTTGCCTCGCCCAAGCAGTCGAAACCGGCAAGCTGAATAGGAGAACGGCCACAAGCATGAGTCGGCTACGCACAGCGGGCCGCCTTGTCGTCAAGAACCTCTTCCTGAATGAGAACGGCATCGTCAAGCAACCACTCAGACTCGACGAACAGCATTGTCCATTTGCTTGTCTGTTCGACCAAAGCGTCTGCCTTCGTCACATCGTCACCCGCCTCGTTCACGAAGCACGCTCTGATCCGGATGGTCTCTACCAATTCGATCGCCTGCGCAGATG
>JBKJZQ010000012.1:0-3659 GCA_046715095.1 Actinomycetota bacterium
TCTTCGGTATCGAAGCGAGGCCCTACCACCTCCATGAACTCAGCGCCGTCGAAGAAGACGTCTACCGCGTGTTCGCCGGGTAGATGGCCGCCCTTCACCAGCACGGCGGCGGGCCCAAGATCCTTCAGCGCGCGCGCTGCCTCCTTCATGTCGGTCACCGAGGAGGGTTTGTCGATACCCAGCAGCCCGGCGGCCTCGAACAGGTTGGGGGTCACGAGGGTTGCCAGAGGGAAGAGCAGATCGACGAGCGTCTTGACGGCGTCCCGATCGAGGAGCCGGTCCCGGCTCTTGGCCACGAACACCGGATCGACCACGAGATTCCCGATGCCGTGTGAGCGAACGCCGTCGGCCACCGCCTCCACTATCTCCGCCGAGGCGAGCATCCCGGTCTTGGCCGCGTCGATGCCGATGTCGGTCGCCACGGCATCGATCTGGGCGGCCACGAAATCGGGAGGGACCGGATGGATCCCGGTCACGCCGGTCGTGTTCTGCGCCGTCAGGGCAGTAAGGGCGCTCATGCCGTGACATCCCAACGCGAGGAACACCTTGAGGTCTGCCTGGATCCCGGCCCCGCCGCCGGAGTCCGAGCCGGCGATCGTGAGCGCTCGTGGGATGCCCTCAACCGGGCTGGCCTTCAGCCCGCGGGCCTCGCTCGCTCCTATCTCAGGTGATCCCATCCTCGGTCCCTCCACTCTTCCAAGCTTGCGTCTCCGATCGTCCTGGCCCCTTCGGTCACGTCGCCGATGCGGGTCAGGGGCGTTCCGGTGGGCGCCGTCGCGACGATACCGGCCTCGCTTGCGGGGCCGATCGTAAAGAGCAGTTCGAGGTCCTCTCCCCCGGTCAACGCCGCGGCCAGAGGATCGAAGTCCTCGAGGGTGTTCAGATCCGGATCGACCGGGATGAGCCCTTCGTCGACGCGGCACCCAAGGCCGCCGGCATCGAGGATGCGGCTGAGGTCTCTGGCGAGTCCGTCCGAGAGGTCGATCATCGCGGTGGGCCGGAAGCCGGTCAGCCACAGGCCTTCCGCGATACGCGGCTCCGGGCGCAGTTGCCGCCCCTTCAATCTCAGGGCCGCGTCATCACTCCGTTCCGAGCCGGAGCGGAGTAGGGCGAGCCCGCCGGCGGCGCCGCCCAGGGCCCCCGTCACGTAGATAGGGTCCCCCGGCCGCGCCCCGGAACGAAGGACCGGAGCTCCCTCCGCGCTCCCCAACAGGGCGATCGTCACGACGATGACGGCCGCTTCGCTGATGTCGCCTCCGACGAGCGCGATGCCCCAGCGCTCGGCCGTTTCGTTCAGCCCCGCGATGAGATCCTCGACGAAGGCGAGGTCGGTCGAGCGCGGCATCGACAAAGACGTCACGGCGTGCGTCGGGCGTCCACACATCGCAGCGATGTCCGAAGCGTTGGCCGCGAGGGCCTTCCAGGCAACGTCTTTTCCCGAGGAGTAGGAGAGGTCGAAATCGACCCCTTCGACAAGCGTGTCGACCGTAAACAGAAGATCGCCCTGGGGTGGCGTGAGCACCGCGGTGTCGTCGCCAGCCCACACCTCCCCCGGCCCCGGCTTCCGAAGCCGGTCCCGCAGCATGCTGAGGAGGCCCGCCTCGCCGAGTTCGGATACCTTTCCCTTACGTGTCGAACCTCGTTCGACGTGACCGTCAGTCATGAGCGCTCAGGGGGAACCGAATGGCCGTGATGAACACGATCGATCTCACCGGAGTGTCCACCGAGAGCTGGGCGGACGCCGCCCGGCAAGCCATCAAAGAAGCCTCGCGGACGATCCGGCAGATCTCCAAGCTTGACGTGGTCAGCACCAGCGCGATCGTGGAGGACGGGGTCATCGCCGAGTACCACACCGAGGTGCGGCTCTTCTTCAGGGTCGAGGAGCGCTAGCCCCACATCCTCAGTCGGCGGACGGACCGGCCTTCGCCACCTCAGGGGGTACGGAGTCCCGGAAGCGCTCGAAGTTCTCCGCGAACATCCTGGCCAGCTCGCGCGCCTTGATCTCGTAGGCGTCCTTGTCCTCCCAGGTCGATTGCGGGTCGAGCACATCACCCGGAACCCCCGGGCATGAAACCGGGACGTCGACGTTGAAGATCGGATGGCGGGTGGTCTCGACCCCCCGCAGCAGCCCTTGGGTGACGGCCCCGACCATCGCTCTCGTGAGGTTCAGATCCATCCGCTTCCCAACCCCGTAGGGACCGCCGGTCCATCCCGTGTTCACGAGGTAGACCTCGGCGTCGTGCCGGTCGATGCGGTCGCCGAGCATGGCCGCGTAGGTACCGGCCGGCAGCGGCAGGAACGGGGCTCCGAAGCACGTCGAGAACGTTGCCTGCGGCTCGTCCCCGAGCCCCGCCTCCGTACCGGCGAGCTTCGAGGTGAACCCGGAGAGGAAGTGATACATCGCGGCCTCTCTGGAGAGCTTCGCTATCGGAGGCAGCACTCCGAAGGCATCGGCGGTGAGGAACACGATCGTTCGTGCATGACCGGACCTGCCCTCGGGAACGAAGCCGGGTATCAGCTCGAGCGGATAGGCAGCGCGGGTGTTCTCGGTGAGGCTCGCGTCGTCGTAGTCCATAACGCGCGTGTCCTCGTCCATCACGACGTTCTCGACCACGCTGCCGAATCCGATCGCGTTCCAGATCTGCGGTTCCTTCTCGACGGAGAGATTTATGCACTTGGCATAACAGCCGCCCTCGAAATTGAATACACCGTCATCGGACCAACCGTGCTCGTCGTCGCCGATCAGGCGTCGTTCGGGATCGGCGCTCAGGGTCGTCTTCCCCGTGCCCGACAAGCCAAAGAAGAGGGCGACGCCGTCATCGGCGCCGAGGTTGGAGGAGCAGTGCATCCCAAGAACCCCGTCATTGATGGGGAAGAGGTAGTTCCCCGAAGAGAACATCGATTTCTTCATCTCGCCCGCGTAAAGCGTGCCACAGATCAGGACCTGCTTGCGCTCGAGGTCGAGGCCGACGAACGCCTCGGAGTTCGTTCCGTCGCGATCGGGCACCGCCTCGAAGGTAGGGGCCGAGAGAAGGACGAACTCAGGCTCGAAGCCCTCCATCTCTTCTGGTGTCGGCCGGCGAAATAGCTGACGTCCGAACAACGCGTGCCACGCCAGCTCGGTGATCACACGCAGCTTGATGCGATGCGCAGGATCCGCTCCGATGTAAGCGTCGATGACGAAGAGGTCGCGCCCCTCGAAATGATCGCGAACCCTCTGTTGCAAAGCGTCGAAGACACCTGGTTCGATGGGCTGGTTCGTGGTCCAGTCGATCTGGTCCTTGGAGTCGCCGAGGGAGACCAGGAAGCGGTCTTTGGGAGAGCGCCCCGTCCGGGCCCCGGTCGTCGCCACCAGAGCGCCGGTTTCGGTCAGCAGGCCCTCTCCGCGTGAGATCGCGAGCTCAACGAGTTCCGGAACGCTCGGGTTCACGTAGACGGTACCGGGGTGCTTGATGCCGGCCAGATCCGATGACATTCTTCGAAGCTCCTTCTCGGTTCGCTAGGAGGACCATCCCAACCCTACCAACGCCACTACCAATGGCAGATTAGTGGCGCAGGCACATAGCAACCCAGCGACCGCGTCCCATTTGAAAGAGGCCCACGACTACAGCGGGAGCGGGCCGCCTCGGCGGGACGCAGAACATTTGAGTAGACTCGGC
>JBKJZQ010000013.1:0-7407 GCA_046715095.1 Actinomycetota bacterium
GGTGTCGACCGTCACCCGGATGTGCTTCAGTTCGATGCCCGCGGAATGCAGCTCTTCGACCGCGACCTGCTGGAGAACCGTGTGAACGCCCTGGCCCATCTCGGTCCACGAGTGCCTCAGCAGCAACGAGCCGTCATCCTGAACCTCGAGTGAGGCACGGCCGTACTCGGGGAGCCCGTTGCCGACCCCCACGTTCTTGACCGCGCCCGCGATGCCGGCGAACTTCGCTCCCTTGTACTGATCCTTCACGACCTCGAGGCATTTCTTGAAGCCGCAGCCTTCGCCGATGATCTGCCCGGTCCCGAACACGCCGCCGACGTCGAGGGCGTTCAACCAGCGGATGTCCCACCCGTCGATACCGACCTTCTCCGCGAGCCGGTCGAGGCAGCCCTCCATGGCGAAGTTCGCCTGATTGGACCCGAAGCCACGCATCGCGCCGCAGGGCACGTTGTTCGTGTAGACGGCGTGGGCCTCGACGAAGACGTTAGCGATCTCGTAGGCGGAACAGGAGTGCCCGCACGCACGTTGCAGCACCTTGTCACCGACCGATGCGTACGCACCGGTGTCCCCAATGATGCGCGCCTTGACCGCGGTGAGCTTGCCGGTGGCATCGCAGCCGACCGTGTAGGTCATCGTGAGCGGGTGACGTTTGGAGTGCATCCGGATCGACTCGTCGCGGGAGAGCGTCAGCTTCACCGGGGCGCCCGTCACGTGCGCGAGGAGCGCGGCCTGGCCGTTGATGCCGAGATCCTCCTTGGCCCCGAACGCGCCTCCGTTGCTGACCAGCGTGACCCGTACTTCATCCTCGGGACGTCCCAGGATCCGGGCGATCTGCTTGCGGTCGTCCCAGACTCCCTGGCCCCCGGAGTACACGCGCATGAGGGCGCCGCCGCCCTCAGGCCACGCGAGCGAGGACTCCGGCTCGAGGAACGCGTGCTCGATGTACTGGGTCTGGAACGTCTCCGTCACGACGTGCGTCGAAGCCGCGAGCGCAGCGTCGACATCGCCCCGGTCGATCACATGGGTCTTTAGGAGGTTGCCCTTGTCGTGGACCTTGGGAGCGCCCTCCTTGAGGGCCTCTTCGGGATCGGTGACCGGTTCCAGCACCTCGTATTCGATCTCGATCGCAGCGGCAGCTTTCCGTGCCGCCCACCTCGAGGTCGCGGCGACCGCCGCGAGGACGTCTCCCACGTACCGGGTTGTCTCGCCCTTGGCGACGAGGACGGGCCAGTCGTTATAGATCGCTCCGACGTCCCGTTCGCCCGGGACGTCGGTCGCGAGGACCACCTTGATGACGCCTTCGATCGCCTCTGCCTTCAAGGTGTCGATGCGCTTCACCACGGCCCGGGGGTGATCGGAGAACCTCACCGCGCCGTGCAGCATCCCTTCCATCGTCATGTCGTTGATGAACGGCTTCTTACCGAGAGCGAGCTCGAACGCCTCGTACTTGGGGGTGCGCGTTCCGAGGCGGCCGGAGTAGTCGAGGCTTGGGACCTCGCCGCCGGCGAGGATGCGGCCGGCTTGTTCGACCGCGTCGATGACCTTGACGTATCCGGTGCACCGGCACAGGTTCCCCGCGAGGCCCTTGGCGATCTCGTCGCGGGTGGGGGCCGGGTTCTTGTCGAGGATGTTCTTCGCCTTCACGACGATCCCCGGCGAGCAGAACCCGCATTGTGATGCTCCGGTCGCGGCGAACGCAAGTGCGAACACCTCGCGGTCGTGGTCGGACAGACCCTCGAGGGTCACGATCTCCTTGCCGGCGAAGGTCGACGCCGCCTGCGAGCATGACACCCTCGCTTTCCCGTCGACGAGGACCGTGCAGGCTCCGCAGTAACCCTCCGGCTGGCACCCGTCCTTGGCCGCGAGGAGCCCGAGCCGGTCCCGCAGCGCGTCGAGGAGCGTCTCGTCCTCGTGCACGTCGACGGCCACGTCGGCACCATTGACGTTGAGTGTTACCTCGCTCATGCTGCTCCCTTCGCGACGGGCGTGCTGCCGGGCCTGGCGTGCACTGACTCGCTCAAGCTCCCACCCCCGCATCGACGATCGCTTTCGGCATCGCCGCATAGCCTGCGGCGGCCTTCACGAGATGTTCGATAGGACACTGATCCTCGGTCGTGTGCGCGTGGACCTCGGTTCCGGGACCGAAGCCGACCGTCGGGATGCCCATGCGACCGGCGGACGAGACCCCGTTCGTCGAGAAGACCCACTTCGAGATCGCGGGCTTCTCGTGGGTCGCGGTCTCGACCGCGCGGGCCACCGCGAGGACCAGGGGATCGTCGGCCTCGAACAACCAGGTCGGGTAGTACTTCTCGACCGGCAGCGTGAGGCCGGTCCAGGACGGCTCGGCGTAGTGGAGGACGGTGACCACCGCGTCCTTGGCGGACGGCAGAGATTCGATCTCCGTGACCGCGGACTCGAGCGTCTCCCCGGTGGTCAACCGGCGGTCGAGGTAGATCGTGCACGACGCGGGGATCGCGTTGAGCGAGGCGGTTTCGCACTCGACCTTCGTGACGGCAACCGTTCCCTTGCCCAGGAAGTCGTCGGGCGTGAGGTGGTCGTTGAGCTCGGTGATCTCGGCGATGAGCGGGGCCATCTTCGCGACCGCGTTGTCGCCTCGTTCGGGCGCGCTGGCGTGAGCGGAGCGCCCGGTGATCGTCACACGGATCTCCATCCGTCCCCGGTGCCCGCGGTAGATGTCGAGATCGGTCGACTCGCCGATGATCACGCAGTCGGGATGGGGGATCGTCTTCTCGAGCGCATACCCGAGGGCGAGCCCGTCGCAGTCCTCCTCCATGACCGTGCCGATCACGTACACGGTCGCGTCGGCACCGTCAAGATTCCTCTCGGCCATGATCTTCCCCCCGTAGACCATCGCGGCCATGCAGCCCTTGTCGTCGCCCGCCCCGCGGCCGTAAACGATGCCGTCTTCGACCTTGCCTTCGTAGGGGTCGAACGTCCAGGCCAGCGGATCCCCGATACCGACCGTGTCGATGTGCGAGTCCATGACGATCGTCGTCTTGCCGTTCCCGATCCGGCCGACCGCGTTGCCCATCTCGTCGGTGAACGCCTCGTCGTAGCCGAGCTTCTCCATCTCGAGGACGATCCGCTCCGAGACGTCCTTCTCGCCTCCGGAGGGAGAGGGAAGCGCAACGATGTCGCGCAGGAAGGCGGTAACGCCATCGCGGTAGCGCTCCGCGGCGTCAAGGTAGTCGCTCATGCTTTCCCGATCGCGGCGGACGTGGGGCTCTGGGGGGCTAGCTCTGACTCGCTCATCTGGCTCCTTCCAGGGCGAACGCTTCGATCATCATCTCGACGTCGTCTCCCAGGGGATAGAGGATCGGGCACGTCGCGCCGTGCGCGAGGTACTCGTCGACCTTGGCACGACATTCCTCCGCCGTACCGGAGGCGCTGACCGATTGGACCACTTCATCGGGAACGAGCGCGGCCGCTTTCTCGATCTGCTCGTGTGTGGCCGGCCAGTCGACGATAGCGTTGACCTCGTCGATCAACGACTGGTCCACACCCGAGGCTTTCATGATGTGCGGTTGCTGACCAAGGTACTGGGTCAGAAGCAGGCGGGCGTTGTCGAGTGCCCTGCTGCGATCTTTGTCGAGCGAACATACGATGAGCTGCGGGCGATCGATGTCGTCCATGCTCCGTCCTGACTTGGCCGCCCCGGCGGCGATCCGCTCCATCGCATGGTCGTTGTAGAGCGGCGAAACCATGTAGTTGAGCACCACCCCGTCGGCGATCTCGCCGGACAGCTCGAGCATCTTCGGTCCGGTCGCCCCGATGTAGATAGGGATGTCGCGCGCTGATATGTCCCCATGGACGACGTCGATGCGTACCCCGTCGAGGTCGACGAACTCACCGTGATACGTGACCTCCTCGAGACTGAACAGAGCGCGGCACGCTTCGATGGTCTCGCGCATGCACTTGAGCGGCCTCTTGCGATCGATCCCGACCTTGCGGGCGAGGGGGTCCCACCACGCGCCGACCCCGAGGATCACCCTCCCGGGGGCCAGATCGTCGAGGGTCACGAACGTCGAGGCGAGGAGCGCGGTGTTCCGGGTCCAGGTGTTGACGACGCCCGAGCCGACCTTGATCCGTTCGGTCGAGGCGGCGAAGGCCGCCATCGGGACGGTCGCCTCCCTGACCAGGCGCGACTCCGCCTGCCACACGGCCTCGAAGCCCGCTGCCTCGGCCTGCTGGACGTATCCGATCCCGTCCCGTATGGGGTGTTTGTCCTGTAGGTACAGAGCAACCCTGTCGATCGTCCGGCCCTCCCAGGCTGAGTGGTTGCCCCATCCTCCCGCCCGCCCGGGTGGCGCGTCAACAGTTTGTTGAATTCCGCACGTCCCGGGTCACGCTTGCTCTGCCGCGCGCCGGAGCTCCCCGAAGACCCGGGCGAGATCGGGGACCTGATAGTGCGCGTTGAGACCGGAGGGATTCGGCAGCAACCACACCTGCGTGGTGCCGATCGTGTGGTCCTGCAGTCCCACGACGGCGCTCCGGCGAGCGAACGCGGTCCGGTACGACGTGAGCCCAAGGATCGCCAGGAAGCGCGGCCGGTAGCGCTTCACCTTCCGTTCGAGGTCTACGGCCCCCCGTCTGAGCTCCTCACCGCGCACCCCTGCCATGGTCGCGGTCGCCCGGTTCACGAAGTTGGTGATGCCGAGCCCGTAGTCGAGCAGGCGCTTCTCCTCGAACGGCCCGAGCACGCGGTCGGTGAATCCGGACGCATGCAGCGCTTTCCATAGACGATTTCCGGGTCGGGCGAAGTGATGTCCTATGGCACCGGAATACAACCCGGGGTTGATGCCACAGAACAGAACATCGAGGTCTTGGGCGATGACGTCGGGCACCGGAGCATCTTGTGCCGCGGCGATCTGTTCCCTCGTTGGCTTCCACGCATCATCCACTGCCGCCTCGTCTAGCCCTGGCGTCGCTTGCGGCGTGCCTCTCGCTCGGCCGCGAGCATCGCGGTCGCCTCTTCGGGGGTTGGGGCGGTGCCCCCGAGATGGGCGGGGAGCCACCAGCGGTCCGAATCGTCCGCGGGGGACTGGGGGTAGGCGTCGGCTGCGTTCTTCACCAGGCCGGAGATCTCCTGCATGAGCCGGCCGGTTACGTCGGCGGGGTCTTCGCCGGGGTCGTAACCGAGCGGCGGGCCGATGTCGACGGTGATCGCCACCTTCCGCTGGAAGTTCCTCGGGCGCCCTTTGGTCATGATGCGTTGTGATCCCCAGACCGCGCCCGGAAGCAGGGGAGCGCCCGCGGCCATGGCCATGCGTGCGGCGCCCGACCTACCATCTCCCGGAACAAAGGAGGGATTGATGGTCGATTCCGGGAACATCCCGATGATCTCGCCCCTTTCGAGCGCGGCGACCGAGGCATCGATCGAATCCTTGGCCCGTCCGAAGCGGTCGACCGGGATGTGCTTCATGCCCCGCATCAGGGGGCCCGAGATCTTGTGGTCGAAGATCTCTTGCTTGGCGAGGAAGCGCACCAGGCGGCCGCTGGGCCGAGCGGCGAAACCCACGAACACGAAGTCGAGGTACCCAACATGGTTGGTGGCGATGACGGCAGGACCGGTCGGGGGCACATGCTCCGATCCGCTCATCCGGATGTCCCACGACAGGGTTTTGAACAGTCCGAGGGCGATGCCGATCACCGGTCGGTAGACGAGCTCCACGGGTCTCCTTGGTTGGTTTTTGGACAGAGTAGACCGTTCCTTCCTTAAGCAATCTAGCGGCGCACTCCTGCGTTCTGGGGTAGAAGATCAACACTGAATACCCAAGAGAGCTGAAACCCAGGGAGGTTCAGGTATGCCGGGAGGAGCGCGAGCGGTTCTCCTGTGCGCCGTTCTCCTCCTGGGAGCAACGTGCAGCGAAGAGACCGCCGCCGAACGCGGCCCGCGCCCGTTGCTCTCGCCGGCCGAGGTAGAGGCGGCCGTTACCACCGACGGCATCGAAGAGCATCTGAGGGCGCTCCAGGAGATCGCCGATGCCAACGATGGCAACCGCGCCGCAGGAACGGGTGGGTACTGGGAGTCGGTTAGGTACTTCCGCGGGCGCTTGAAAGAGGCGGGCTACGACGTTCGGCTCGACTACTTCACGTTTCCGTTCTTCGACGTCGTGAAGCCCGGCGCGTTGAAGATCAAGGGTGGTCCCCGCTTCGAAGAGGGGATCGATCACCTCGCGATGATCTACTCGGCATCCGGGAACGTGACCGGCCCCCTCGCCCCGGTGGCCTTCGATCCGGAGGAAGTGGGACACAACGGTCCGGGATGCTCCACCGAAGCGTTCGATGACGTCGAGGCCGGTGACGTCGTGCTCCTTCGTCCCGGCCCCTGCTTCTTCCGCGATCAGGTGTTGAACGCGCAGGCCGCCGGCGCCGCCGCGGTGCTCCTCTCCTTCCCCGAGTTCACCGAAGAGACGGGCGTGCTTCGCCCGACGCTCATCTCGCCCGATGAGATCGCCATACCCGCGCTGTCGTTGACGAACGAGGCGGGCATCGCTCTTAACGCGGCCGGGGGAACGGTCACCGTCAGATCGGAAGTGATCAACGAGCAGAGGATGACCCCCAACCTCATCGCGGAGTCGAAGGACGGGGACGCCGATCAGATCGTGATGGCAGGCGGACACCTCGACTCGGTCCTCGACGGGCCCGGTATCAACGACAACGGGTCGGGGACGGCCACCCTCCTCGAGGTGGCCGAAGAGATGGCCGGGATGGAGCTGGATAACAAGGTGCGGTTCGCGTTCTGGTCTGCCGAAGAGGTGGGCTTGCTCGGCTCGACCCACTACGTGGAGTCTCTCGGTAGTTCCCTGAAAGACATCGCGGTCTACCTGAACTTCGACATGGTCGCGTCGCCCAACTACGTGCGCTACGTCTACGACGATACCGGCGCTCCCGAGGGATCCTCCGTCGTGCGCGACTTCTTCAAGGATTACTTCGCGCTGAAGAACCTACCCCTCGAGGAGATCGACATCGAGGGTCGCTCCGATCACGGGCCGTTCTTGTCGAATGGGATACCGGTCGGGGGGCTCTTCACCGGAGCCGACATGCTCAAGTCACCGCGCGAGCGGGACCTCTACGGAGGAACCGCCGGAGAGTACGAGGATCAGTGCTACCACAAGGCGTGCGACGACCTAGGCAACGTCGACGAGACGGTTCTCGGCGAGATGGCCGGCGCCATCACCTCGTTGCTGGTGGAACTGACCACCCGCGGAGCCCCGCTCAACTAGCCCATCGGGCACGTCTTTGTGGATCAAGCACTTGGGGACGGCGAGAGCCGGTCGCCTCGGCGACCGGCCAAACAGAGTGTCCGCACCACACCGAATCCCGGAGGTCGGTCGTGACTGTGGCCCCGGACCAGACGACCGAGCGCTCCACCCGGCATCCGTC
>JBKJZQ010000014.1:0-7355 GCA_046715095.1 Actinomycetota bacterium
GGTTGGGACCCCCCGTTCCGCGATGGAGTGCTCGAGCGCGCCGGGCGGAACGGGTTGATCGTCCTCGAAGATGGATCGTTGCGGCTGACGCCCGCCGGCCGCGAGCATGCAAGCGAGGCGCTCGCTCCCAGCGCGGCCACCGGACGCTCCTAGATCCCCTCGAAGGGATCTCCTTCCTCCCGTACTTCCTCGGGCCGCGTGGCCCACGGCGGATAGGGGAACGTCAGCACGGTCGGGGCCGGGATCGCCGGCTGCGATAGCACCATCGTCCCGGGCTTGAACAACCGTGCCCGCGCCCGGGTCGAGGGAAGCATCCAGCCGTATTCGGAACGTTCGGCTTCAGCGGAGTCGAGGCGGCCGGAGACGCGCAGCGCGGCATTGCTCAGCAACTCGGGATGGATGCGCGAGGCGGTCTGCTGCGCCCCGATCAAGAGGACCCCGAGCGACCGTCCGCGCTGCGCGATGTCGATCAACGTGTCGCGGATCGGAGACCAGCCCTCGCGCGGTGCGTACTTGTTGAGCTCGTCGAGGACGATGACCGTGAGCGGGAAACGGCCCTTGCCCTCCTTCTCGTCGTGGACCTCTTTGATCAGGGCACCGACGACGAAGCGCTGGGCGGCCTCGTGGAGATCGTGGATGTCGACCACGGTCACGGCCTCGCGCGATCGATCGATCCGGCGACTCTCCCCCGCCCGGATCAGTTGCCCGACCCGCCCGACGCTCGCGTACAACCGGCGCATGAAGGCGCTGGCGGTCCCGCCGGCGATCCGGCCGGTCCACTGCATGTTCGGTTCCTCGCCGGATTCCGGCTCGAGGAACTCGCCGATCGCCTCGACCAGGTCCGAGAGGTTCCGGATCACAAGATCGCCCTCGCGCGCTACCACCGGCTCACCGTCGTCCTCGAGCATCGCCGGATCGCGCAGCACGACCGCGCCTGCCTCGCCCGCGACGTCTCGCGACCACCGTTCGAGCTGGCGCGTGACCCGCTCGGCCACGAACGTCAGCTGCTGACGGGAATCGGTCACGTCCGAGAACAGAAACCCGAGGAGCTGAGCGTCGATGAACTCGCGCGGCGTCCACCGGAACGCCTCGACCCCATCGAGCCGCGCGCTCGACTGCGGAATGCCCTCCGAGCCCTTCTTGACCCTCGACGGCGCCCAGAACGACACCGATGGGAACGGCTTCGGCTCCATCCCGAGCTTCGCCCACTTGGCGGCGTGGTCTTCGGAGAACCGCAGGTTCGGTTTGTCGAGGAACATCAGGTCCTCGCCCTTCACGTTGAAGATCAACGTGCGCAGGTTCTTGGCCGACTTGCCGAGGATCTCGGGGTGCGACGTCAGACACCTGAGGAAGAACAGGGCGTACGACGTCTTGGTCGCGACGCCGGACACGCCGGAGATACTCATGTGAGCGCCCTTCGTCCCGTCAAAGAAGTCGACATCCGCCCACACCGGCTCATCGTCGCGCGTGAGCCCGACCGGAAGCGCCCTGGCCCCCGCCGAGTCGCCCATCTCATCGACGTACAGGGCGCGCTCGCGCTCGTCACCGGTCGCCCGGTAGACGGGTTGGCCCGAATCCGGTGCGATCCACATCTCGGGCATCACCCTGATCACCTGGACGGCCGCGGTGCGGGACTTCTCGGCCGGGAGCGTGCCTTCGACCGCAACCCGGAAGGTGTCCGACTCGAACGACGTACCTTCGTACTTCGCCGCGGTCTCGACGACGATCCCGTAGGTAGTGACCTCGCCGATCTTGGGCACGAGCGTCCGCACCACGACGAGGTCGTCGAGCTGCAGGTAGTCGTCTTCGTGCAGCACAACCCGGAACTCCTGCGTGCTCGTCGCTTCGGATCCGAGGACCAGACCGACGGGCCCGGCCAATTCGTCAGGCAACCCGCTCACCTCCACCCGTTCCGCTCAGCCTGAGGGCCGCACCCCTGATCTTGCGATAGGCGAGCTCGCGGTCTCCGAGCAGATGACGCAGGTGTTTCTCGAGCCCGGCGATCGGAACGAGGTTCTGCGGAGCGCGCGCATCCCAATGGGGCAACGACGCGAAGCGTGGCAGCAGGCAGCTCGATGCGTTCGCCAGGGTGGTCACCGTCCCCACCGAGTGTGCCGCGGGCACCTCACACCGGACGATCCCGTGCCATCCGTGCATGTCGTCGTCGCGCTCGCACAACCTGAGGTACCAGGAGTAGCGCGGACGCTGCGGGCCCCCGAAGAAGAAGAACGGGGTGCGCTCCCCACATTCGAGCTCGGTCACGAGCGCGTTCTCCGACTCATCGAGGTAGGTGGCGTTGTGGGATTTGATCATCCCGATCACCGCGGTCGCACCGGGGTTCATCTTGGCGAGCGGGCCGTCGACGACCACTAGCCGGCCGGAACCGGCGGACGCTGCCATCTCGATCGCGAGCACGGCTTCGGAGTCGCGCATCAGGCCGTGAACCTTGTGATCGAGATCGTCGGGGGCGAAGCCCGCGACCGGCAGGCCCCGGTACTCGAGCCCGGGCCCACCCGCCAACTCGATGTCTCCTCCGCCGCCGAGCGCGATCACGCGCGTCACCTTCGCGGCGGCGATCCGGGCGGCTCTGACCGGAACACCGTTGCCGGCCCCGATGTCGCAGGAGACCGCGCCCACGCCGATCGATGCCGCGACACCCGCAGCGGCCCGATCCGATCCATCGGGGGTCACGAACAACCGGGCATCGGTCCGCCGCACGCCGTCGACGAACAGGACCTCATCCCACGTGAGGTCGCCCTGCACACCGCTCGGGAGCGCCTTCCAACCGGCCCCTTCGGCAGTCGTGTCGAGATCCGCCGGCCGCCCCTCGTCCCACGACACCTCCATCTCGGAGCCGTAGTTGGGCGTCCACGCCTGTACCGCGATCTTCATAGGGGTCAATGTACCGAGGGGGTGCGACGCAACCCGGGACTTCGGGGGCCGACTTTTCGCGCTCCGGCCCCCTAATGGGTCTCGGACAGAGGGAAGCGTTCCCTAGCGGCGTCGATCTCCTTCCAGGCGACCTCCCGGCCGTCGAAGCCCAGCACCGCGGTCTTCTTCTTTTCGAGGATCTTGTAGACGTCGAAAAAGTGCTCGATCTCGGCGAGGAACATCTCCGGGACCTGGGTGATGTCGGTGATCTCGTTGCGGACGGGGTCGTTGGTCGGGATGCAGATGACCTTCGCGTCGGGCCCCTTCTCGTCTCTCATCCAGAACACCCCGATCGGACGGGACTCGACCCAGCATCCCGGAAAGGTTGGATCGTCGAGGAGGACCATCGCGTCGAGCGGGTCACCGTCCTCGCCGAGGGTCTCCGGGATGAACCCGTAGTCCGCCGGATACGACATCGCGGTGAGAAGCCGGCGATCGAGCCGGATCACCCCGGTCGCGTGATCGAGCTCGTACTTGTTGCGGCTCCCCTTGGGGATCTCGACGACCACATCGATGACGTCCCGCTCCCGATGTTCCATCTAGGCCGACAGGGCTTCCTTCACTCCTGCGATCACCCGGTCGACCATCGCTTCGGTGGCGGTGCGTCCCATGATCCCAACGCGGATCGCCTTGCCCATCGTGAAGTCCAGTCCACCGGAGATCATGATCCCCTGCTCGAGGAGGTGCTTCTGGATGCTTGCCGGGTCGTCGGCCCACAGCGCGACGACGAGGTTGGATTCGTACCCGGCCTGAGGGATCGGATCGAGGCCCAGCGCCATGAGGCCTTCCCGGCACCGCGTGGCCAGCAGATGGCGGCGGTCGATCCATGCCTCGAGGCCGGCCTCGAGGATCCGGCCGAGCGATGATGCCAGCGCGAGCGTCAGGTTCGAGGGCATCGTCACCGGATGCGGGTGCCAGTGCCCCCAGTCGTCGCGGTACTGATCCCAGACTTTGAGGTCGAGATAGAACGCCTCGGGCCGAGACTCGCGGGCGTCGAGCCGGGCACGCCCTCCGGGGCCGAGGGCGAGGATCCCTAACCCGGGCGGCGCCTCGAGGCCCTTCTGGGTTCCCGTAACGACCGCATCGATCCCCCACTCATCGAGACGGAGGTGCTCGCCCCCGACCGAAGCGATCCCGTCGACGACGTAGACGGCTCCGGCGTCACTGGCGGCTCCTGCGATCTCCTCGAGCGGATGCCTCACCCCGGTGGAGGTCTCGACGTGGACCGTGAGCACGCCGTCCGCCTTCTGCGCGGCTTCGAAGATCCTCCTCGGGTCGATCGGTGCGCCGGGCTCGACCTCGACCTCGATCACTTCCAGCCTATGGGCGTGGGCTATCTGCTTGAGCCTCGTTCCGAAGAAACCCGTCTGCGCGACGACCACCCGCTGACCCGCCTCGAAGAGGTTGCCGACCGCGGCATCGAGGCACGCGGTCGCGGACCCCGGGATCAGGTAGGGCAGATCCTTGCACCCCAGGATGCGTGCGAGTTGGTCGATCGTCTGCTCGTGGAGCTTGGTCCAGAAGTCCCCGTAGTGGGCGATGACCTGCCGCCCCATGATCTCGAGATCTTCCTCGTGGAGTTCACCCGGCCCCGCGATCATCAGCTCGGGCATGTCCGGGAGCTTCCTCGGGTCGATCTCCATAGAACTCCGTCTCCTTCTTTTGATCGCGCCTTAGCTCGCGCCATTGCGTACAAGGTGCGCCATCGATGCTACCGCCTGGCGACGCCGAACCCCTGGAAGCGGACGACCGCCTCTTCGGGGATCTCGCCCGCCGGCGCGTGAGGATCTCCTTTCAGGAGGTCGCCCCCTGCACTCCGCTGGTACGGAACTCGGCGTACGGGAGGACGACCGCGATCGGCTTGGCCGCCCCGAGGGCGAAAGCGTGCTCGAACCGCTCCGGCGAGGCCGCCCTGGCGGCCGACTCGATGCGATCGACGTCGAGCCTCTCCTGCTCCGTCCTCGCAGCGGTCGGACGGACCCGCAAGGCTCCCGCCGCCCCCAGGAGGATCCCCGCGCGTTCGCCGTCACCCGCCACGGCCGCCGCTCCGGCGAGGGCTTCCAAAGCGTGAGCGACCGGAACTGGATCGCGCGTCGCGCGGGCCAGCTCGAGGGCCCGCGCTCCAAGCTTGCGAGCCGTATCGGCCTCTCCCTTCATCTCTGCGATGAACGCCAGCGACGTCACCGCGAGGGCCGCGCCGGCCGCATCTCCCCTGCGCTCGTAGATCCCCCTGGCCTCGGAATGGAACCTGGCGGCCAGGTCGAGGTCCTCCGATCGACGCGCCGCCATCCCCGCGCGATTGCGGGCGAACGCGATCGCGGCGTCGAAGGAGATCTCCCGGGCAAGGGCGACGGCTCGCTCGAGATCTTCGAGACCCCTCGGGGGATCTCCCAGCTGCGCGACGAGGTGTCCCCGGCGTGCGTACAGCTCGGCGAGGTTCTCACGGGCGGAGAATCCCTCGGCGAGAGTCAGCGCCTCTTCGGTGAGCTTCAACGCCTGCTCGAGGTGGCCGCTGCGTTCCGCGACGAACCCGAGGAGCCTGAGAACCTCGGCCGCGGATCGACGGTCGCCGGTTTGGGTAAAGAGGGACAGGGACTCCCAGCCGTCGGGCTCGGCCTCATCCACCGCGCCGGCCGCCGCCCTGAGACCGGCGCGGACGAGAAGGCCGAACGCGACGCCCCAGTCATCACCTTCGGCCCTGAGCATGTCGACCGCCCGGCCGAGCTCGACATCCGCGGCGATCTCCTTCGGGGCGAACTCGTTGAGGCGTCGCAGGATCCGGGCGTGAGCCTGTCCGACCCTGTCGGCCAGCACCTGGTAGATCGCCTCGGCCTCCCTGCACCACTCGATCAACCTCAGGTCGCCCGGTTCGTCCATCCCGGGGTAGGAGCGGGCCAGGAGGCACTTGCCGCGCAGCGCGGTCGGCTGGTCCCGGCGATCGTGCAGCAAGGTGCCCAGTCGCGCTCGGGCTTCACCCGTGTACCCACGGATCCACCAGAAACGGCCGAGAGCCCCGGCGAGACGGAGGGCAGGACGAAGGTCCTCGAAGCGCTCGGCCCGATCGAGTGCCACCTTGAAGTTCTCGAACTCTGCATCCATCAACTCGAGCCACAGTTCCTGGTCCCGACCCCTAAGGCGCGCGTCGCCGGCTTCCGCGAGGCGCACGAAGTACGCAACGTGACGCTGGGTCGCATCGGTCTCATCATCGGATCCGGCGAGCCTCTCCGCCGCATGCTCACGGATCGTTCCCAGCATCCCGTAGCGCGTTCCCGACGGATGCTCCTCCGCCACGAGCAGAGAGCGCGCGACGAGTCGCTCAATGATCGAGGGGGCGTCACCATCGGGCGCGCACACGGGCGACGCGGCCTCGATGGTGAAACCTCCGGGGAACGCTGCCGCACGCGATAGGAACGAGCGCTCCTCGTCGCTGAGTAACCTCCACGACCATTCGATCGCGGCACCGAGGATGCGCTCGCGTCGCGCTATCCCACCTAACCCGTCGCCGAGCGGCGCGAGCCTGTCGGCCACCCGGTTAGCGATGTCGACCAGGGGCATCGAGCCGACGTGGGCCGCGACGAGTTCGACGGCGAGCGGAAGTCCGTCGAGGCCGATGCAGATCTCAACGACATCCGCGACGTTGTTGTCATCCAGCTCCCACTCCGGATCCGCCCTCCGTGCGCGCTCGTCGAACAAACGGACGGCGCCGTACCGCAAAAGCTCCTCACACGACGACCGTTGTCTCTTCGCCGGAAGGCTGAGCGACGACAGGGGCCACAACGCCTCGCTCACGACCTGAAGGGGTTCCCCACTCGTGGCGATGATCTTCGTACGGGGTGAGCGATAGAAGATGGCACCGACGAATTCCGCGGTTTGCTCGACCATGTGACCGCAGTCGTCGAGGATGAGGACGAGGTCCCGCGGCGCGAGATAGGAGATGACGCGCCGAGCGATCCCGGCCGGTTCGGGCTGCCCGATCGTCCGGTGCCCGATGATGCTCCCACCCTCGTTGATGCCGAGCGCGACGGCGACGGCATCCGGGATCGCCTTCGGGTCGGTGATCCGTCCGAGGTCGACGAAGAAACAGCCATCCGGGACCGCGGAGGACATCCTCCGCGCCGCCTCGACCGCCAGCCTCGTCCGGCCGACGCCCTTCGGCCCGGTGAGGGTCAGGAGCCGGTGGGTGGCGAGCAAGCCCGGCACCCTCTCGAGGTCGCGGTCGCGTCCGAAGAAGCCGGTGGTCGTAACCGGGAGGTTCGAACGAAGCGTTCGCGCGCTTCGGCCTTCGGGTGGCGCGGAGATCCGGGCGTCATGGAACGCACGCAGCGCGTCAGCGTGCCCCCCCGCCCGATATATCGCCCAGATAAAAATCGCCCCGAAGCGCTCGTAGAGAGGCTATTAGGCCAACACCATCTCGAGCTGGGGGG
>JBKJZQ010000015.1:0-14059 GCA_046715095.1 Actinomycetota bacterium
GCGAGGGCAGGGTCGAGCACGATGGTGAAGTCACCGAGGCCGCCGGCGCGCTCCGCAAAGCCGGCCTCGAACCGCTCGAGCTCTCGCACAAGGAAGGGCTCTCGCTCATCAACGGAACCGAGGGGTTGCTTGCCCTCGGTATACTGGCTTACGAAGGGGCGATGCGCATCGCGCGCTCCGCAGACGTAACCGGTGCGATGTCGGTCGAAGCCTTGCTCGGTACCGATCAGGCGTTCGCGGAGAAGATCGTGTCGCTCCGCAAACACCCGGGGGCGCTCACCGTCGCCGGGAACCTCCGCAACCTGCTCGCCGGCAGCGCGATCGTCGCGTCACACCGGCACTCGGATCATCTGGTGCAGGACGCGTACTCCCTAAGGTGCATCCCGCAGGTCCACGGTGCTTACCGGGACGGTTTCGAGTACGTACGCACGACCCTCGAAGCCGAGCTCGCCTCGGCGATCGACAATCCCTCGGTGATCGTCGAGACAGGAGAGGTCCTGTCGGGGGGGAACTTCCACGGAGAAGCGCTGGCTCTGGCCCTCGATCATCTCGGCCTCTGCGTCGCGGGCTACGGCGCGATCGCGGAACGCCGGGTGGCCCGGCTCATCGATCCCGGCCTCAACAACGGTCTGCCCGCGTTCCTCACCGAGACCCCCGGGCGTTCGACCGGGTTCATGATCGCCCAGTACACCGCGGCCTCGATCGTGTCGGAGAACCGCGGGTTGTGTTTCCCGTCATCGTCGGACACGATCCCCACGTCCGCCGGTCAGGAGGATCACGTCTCGATGGGAGCAACGTCGGGACGCAAGGCGTACACGATCGTCACCAACACACAGAACGTGCTGGCGATCGAAGCGATGGCCGCCACTCAGGGTCTCGACCTGCGCGGGCCTCAGCCGGCGCCGGGAACCGGAGCGGCCCTCGCCGCTATCCGGGACGTATCTCCGAAGCTCGACTCCGACCGCTCGCTGTCCAATGAGATCGGAGCGGTGCGCGCCCTGATCGGACGTGGCTCCCTGGCAGAAGCAGCAGCCTCGGCCTGCGGGGGGCGCGACTAAGAACTGCGTCACGCAGAGATCTCGGATAGTTCGGTGTGGCGTCCGATCATCTCGAAATCGCCGTCCCGGTGGAGAAGGGTCGCATCGCCGCGGATCGCTACGGCCGCGATGAGGCAGTTCATCACCCGCCTGGGCGCCTCGCCCGCGGACCGGCATGTTTGGTAGACGATTGCCGCCGACTCGTAGGTTTCCAGCCCGCCCACAGGAAGCATCTCGCAGGCGAGTAACCGTGCCCGGATAGCCGCCGCGTCTCCGGTCGACCGCGCTCCGGCGAGCAACTCCATGACCACGGGTTCGGTGATCGCGATCTCATCGGCCCCAGCGATGAGATCCCTGAGCGCCCTGTGAGTGGGACTCTCGGTGGCCCGGAGCATCTCAACCCAGGCCGAGGTGTCCACCAAGGTCACGGCCTCGACGACCTCATCTCGTCGAGATCGCCAGCCCAGCCGAGCCCCTCGAGATCCAGCAGATCGCGCCGCTCCTTGCGCGAGACCAGCGCGCGCAGGGCTACTTCGATCGCCTCTCGGGTCGTGCGGAGACCGTAGAGCCGCTTGACCCTCTCGACCAGCTCATCGTCAATCACAACGTTCGTCCTGCCCATGGAGCAACTATACACCTTCGTGTGTATGTAGGTGTATCGGCGTGGCCTTTACGGTCAGTCGTTCGCTCCCCTTCGGAGGTCGCCCGTCACTCTCCCCTCGGCCCCCGGGGCCAGGTGGACCAGGTCCCCGCCGCACACGACGGCGAGCACCGCGTCGTGGTCGGGCCGGTAGCACAACGATTCGAAGTCCGGAGCGTCGAGGACGACGAGGTCGGCGCGGCGACCCGGCACGATCCGGCCGACCTGATCGTCGAGGCCGATCGTGTACGCCGCGTTCACCGTGGCCGCGACGAGCGCTTCCAGCGGCCGCAGCCCGTAGATCCGGCAGGCCAGCGCGATCGCGAAGGGCATCGAGTGGATCGGGCTGGTACCGGGATTGAGGTCGGTGCCGAGAGCGACGATCGCCCCGGCCTCGATCAGATTACGGGCGGGCGGCTTCTTGTTCTGTCGCAGAGTGAAGGTCGCTCCGGGAAGCAGTACGGCAGCGGTGTCGCTTGCGGCGATGTCACCGACCGCGGCCAGCGAGGTGTGGTTGAGATGGTCCGCCGACTGGAGCCCCCACCGCGCCGCGAACGACCCGGCTTGTGAATCCTCGAGCTGATCGGCGTGCATACGCATCCGCATCCCCAGCTCGTCGGTCGTCGTCTTCAGACGTGCCGCGTGTTCGAGTTGGAAAGCGATGGACTCGACGTAGATATCGGCGGCGTGAGCCAGGCCTTCGGCGGCAACCTGCGGCAGCAGCTGCTCCGCGATCTCTCCGATCCATTCGCCCTCGCCCTTGCCGGGAGGACATGCGTGAGCGGCGAGACAGGTCGTCACAACGGTCTGGGGAACCGCGCCGGCGAGGCGGCGGGCGAGGCGGAGCTGACGGAGCTCGGCCTCGATCGTGAGCCCGTAGCCCGACTTCGTCTCGAACGTGGTCGTCCCCTTGCGGAGCATCTGGGACGCGAGCGACGTTGCGAACGACAGCACCTCATCATCACCGGCGTCGGCGAGCATCCGCTGGGAACGGAAGATCCCACCGGACTCCTTGTGCAACGTCTCGTAACGGAGCCCGGAGAGGCGCGCGGCGTCCTCGTCGGCGCGCCATCCGAAGAACGGCAGGTGCGTGTGGGGGTCCACGAACCCCGGAACCACCGTGCACCCGGTCGCGTCGATCGCGACTTCCCCTCCGCCCGCCCCGTTCCCTCCGCCCGCCCCGTTCCCTCCGCCCGCCCCGTTCCCTACGGAGGCGACCACACCGGCGTCGATCATGATCGAGGCTCCCTCCAGGACCTCGATCGACCTCATCGCCTCTCCACGGATCGGTCCGTCGCCGCTCAGAGGAACGATCGTGGCCGCGTTCTCGATCGAGAGGCTCACTCGTCGTCCTCGTCATCCGACCCGCGGCGCCGGCCGACCTTCTTGTATCGAAGAGTTCCGTCGGAATCCTGGATCCGCTCGACGTCGCCATGGAGGCGCAGGTAAGCGATGTGGGCGAGCGCCTCCCCGAGGGCGAGTCGCTTCTCGAAGTCGAGCAGGGTGCTTCCGAACACCTCCTGGGTGATCTCCTCCGCGGTGCGCGGTTCGTTCCTGATCACCTGCAAGATCGATCCGAGACGCCGGTCGTGGTGGCGGGCCACGATCCGCGCCCGTCCGGCTCCATCATCGAAGGGGCGACCGTGTCCGGGGAGAACGAGATCGGGAGCGAGGGCTTCGATCTTCTCGAGCGACGCGAGGAATTCACCGAGCGGATTCTCATCGCCCCGGTGGAAGTCGATATGAGGCGTGATGGCTCCCAGAAGATGATCGCCAGACAGCAGGATCTGATCGGATGACGACCACACGCACACGTGGGCCGGGGAATGGCCCGGAGTGTGGATGATGGTCCACTCCCGCTCACCCGCGGTGAACGTTTCACCGCCCTCCAGAGCCCTGTCCGCATCGACGACCCGGGAGACGAAGGGTCTCCAGTCCTCGTACGCGGTCAGCTCCTCGATCTCATGTTTGCCGACACCGTGATCGTGAAGCATCTCTGCGAGGCGACGCGCGGTGTCTTCAGGATCGCGATACCCCTTGAGGTCGGCGTCGGCTGCTTCGTGCATCCACAGCTCGCAACCGGTCTCATCGACGAGCCTGCCGGCCATCCCGTAATGGTCGACGTGCGGGTGCGTGATGACGAGCCGGCCGATGTCCTTGGGAGTTGCATCACACGGCGCCAGCGCGGCGACGAGATGGTCCCACCCGTGGTCCGCCTCGCGTTCCTCGGGAAGGTAGATCCCACAGTCGACGAGCGTCGCAGAGCGCGCCGAGTTGTCGCGCGGGAAGATCAGATAGGCGTTCACTCGATCGAGGCCGGGGAACGGCAAGGGCAGGACGAGACGGAAGATGCCGGGGGCGGGCTCTCGGCGCTTCGCCTCCGGAGGCTTCGGCGACCGGTTACTCGTGGACCTGCTCCTTGATGGCGAACCAGATGCGCACGAGCACGCGGTAGCCGGCGACTCCGTCCGTCACCGTCCCGCCGATCTCGACGACCTCGAACGAGTTGAGGCCGCGCAGCGTGAGGGAGGCACGGTTGATCGCCTCGGTCACCGCTTCTTCCACTGTGGCGCCGGTGGCATAGAGATCGATCGACTTCTCAACCGACATAGGAAACCCCCCTTCTAGAAGGGGGCCATCCTATGGGAGAGGGTGGAACGGTTGTGTGTAAACCATTACTGCTGGGTCCGGTCCAGCTTGGTTCTGTCCAAGGGGGAAACGAATGTGGGGGTGAGGTGACAGATGGCGGGGCCGCGCAGCCGTGAGCTTTGCCGCCTGAACTCCTTGGACAGTTGATTCCTGGAGATCGCGAGCCACCACTTGGCCGCCGGGATCGTGCCCGCGTCCGTCGTGGGACCAGACATCCATTCGCAGATCCGTTGGTCCGTCGCCTTGTTGCCCATCGCCAAGCCTCTCTCGGAGCCGTGGCTCCATATCCGGGGGTCTATCTCGCCGCCATTCCGCTGTGCTCGTCTATGCACTTCGCTCCGGCGTCCCCGATACCTTCCCCGGACGCGCGAGAAAGTAACGCAGACCAGGGATAACGCGGCTAATGCCCGCCTTTGCCCGGGCCCAGACGAGAGCGGAACGAGCCACAGATCGGCCGGCGCGCTTACCTCTTGCGGGCTTTGGCGGCGGCGCTCTTGGCCTTCGACGACGCCTCGGTGGTCTTCTTCCTGGTAGTGGCGGCGGCCTTCTTGACCTTCGGCGTCGCCTGCTTGACGGTCGATCCGGCGGCCTTCCTGCCCGCGGTGGCTGCTTTCTTCACGCGGGAGCGAGCGGTCTTGACCTCTTTGGACTTCACCAGCTGCTTCGCGCTCTTTCGGGTCTTCTTCGCGGCGGTCTTGGCCAGCGTTCCGGCCGCGGCGGCGGCGCTCTTGACGGCCCTGCCGGCCACCTTCGCCTGCTTCTTGGCGGTCTTGGCGTCCCTCGTCTTGGCGACCTCCTTGACGGTGGCCCGAGCTACCTCAGCCGCCTTCTTCCCGGCCTCGGCGACCCCTTTCGCCGCGATGCCAGCCTGCTTCTTAGCATCCTGGACCTGCTTGCTCGCCTTCCTCACCATGCTGTCCCTCCATCTCGCGACGTGACTCCGATCCGACAAACCGACCTGACACACCGACCTGAGCAAACCTAGGGTATCGCCACCCGGGCGTCGTCCGGGTGGCCGTACCCTCGGTTCAGGAACATACCGGAGGATCTCACCGAGCGCGTGTTCGACCGCTTCTTCCAGGTGGACCAAACGACTACGCGCCGCCGCGGGAGGAACGGGCCTCGGCCTGTACATCTCTCGCCGGCTCTACCGGTCGAGGTGGATCCTTAACCACGTCCGCTTGCCGCACGCCGGACAACGAAACCACGAGCTGTGGTACTTGAGCACCGGCAGATGGAAGTGGAGGGGGACCATGAGGGCGGCCAGCTCGATGTACGACACCCGCGTCTCTTCCCGGCACGACGAGCACTCGACCGTACACGTTAGCGCCCGCTTCTCGGTCGCGCTGTAGAGCGCGTGGCGCCCCGGGGTGCCTTCCTTCGATGCGCCGCTCATCCGCCGTCCATCCCTTCGTCGATCGTTCGCGCGTGAACCCGGTACGCCTCGGCCCCAGGATGCCCGGACGCGTACGAAAGGATCGAGCGTCCCGCCTGCGATGCCTCCGCGAAGCGGATCGACTTCGGCACCGGCGGCTCGAGCACCTGCACTCCGTAACGTTCCCCCACATCCGCCAGGACCATCCGAGCGTGCCGTGAGCGGCCGTCGAAGAGCGTGGGAATGATCCCCGAGGTCGTAAGCGACGGGTTCGTGAAGTGCCGGATGTCCCCGAGCGTCTCGAGTAACTGTCCCACTCCCCTGTGTGAGAGCGCCTCGCACTGAAGCGGGATCAGCACCTCCGATGCGGCGGTCAACGCGTTGATCGTGATGATGCCGAGCGATGGGGGGCAATCGAAGAGGACGTAGTCGTAGCGGTCGGAGAAGTCCCGCAGCGCCCTCTCGAGTGCGTACTCGCGCCCCGTCTTCGCGAGGAGGACGGCTTCGGCCCCCGCGAGGTCGATGTTCGCCGGGACGAGATCGACCTCGCGCGTGATCACGACCTTTTCCATCGGGAGCTTGCGGACTAGGACGTCGTTGACCGTTTCGTCGAGTCCGTCGGGATCGATCCCCATCGAGTACGTCAGTGCGCCCTGGGGATCGAGGTCCACGGCCAGCACCCGCCGGCCGAGCTCCGCCAGCGCGACGGCGATGGACAGGGTCGTGGTGGTCTTGGCGACCCCGCCCTTCTGATTGGCGAACGCTATGACGCGGGACACGTCACGTACCCCTGCCTCCCGGCTTGTCTTCGGACGACGGCGAGTCGAGCCCGAGGCGCGCGAGGAGACTCTTCACCTCATCTACCCGCCAGTCGCGCGAGGTGAGCTCATCGGCGAGCTTGGAGGCGAGCTCGCCGACCTCCTCCGCCGCGTACGACTCATAGCCGTCGAGGAAACCGCGCGCGTAATCCCAGGAGACGTAATCATCGGGGTCCGGATCGAACGCCGGCTCGTGGATCGGCGATTCCCCCGCCTCGAGCAGCTCCTTGAGGTTCCCGGCGAGGAGGTCCCATGCGAGGAAATGGTCCTCGTCGCAATCGGGGCAATAGAACACCGCACCTTTGATCCCTTTCGGCCCGAGGACCTCCTTTAGAACCTCAACGTCGAGCAGATCCTGGCGGAGGGCGTCGCGTTCGTTACCGTCCAGGGGTTCGGAGTCCCCGTCAGAGGGCTCGAACTCCGGGTCGTCGTCATTCGGCTTACCGGCATCCATGCCTCGATGGTACGGCAGCAGGGCGCCGGAGAGGTAAGCGACCCTGTTGTTCTGCGGTTACGCCGAGCGTGACTACCTCGATCTAGTCCCTACGGTTCATTCCGGTCGCCTCGGGCCTGTGCCATCGTCATCGGGTCGAGCAAACGGCACGGAGGGGGCATGGGAACAGAGGGAGAAGGACGGAGGGGGCCGGCACGGAGGGCGAGTGACGCCAAGCGGCCTTCCGTTCTCGTGCTTGGAGATGTCCCCCCCGGTTGGGATGAGCAACTGGCGGCCTTCTACGACCTCACCTTCACCTCGGAGCAGAGCGACTGCATCGCACTCGCCGAGAGCTCTCATCCCGACGCGATCGTCGTCTGCAGCCTTGCAGATGAAAGCACCCTGTTGCTCGAGATCCTGTCGAGTTCGCAGGAGACCGAGGGTATCCCGGTGGTGCTGATCTACGGTGACGTCGATCCCGATGATCGGGCCATCGCCCTCGAGCACGGAGCCTGCGACCTGATCTCAGATCGGTCCAGTCCTCGGGAGCTGTCGGCCAGGATCGTCTCGGCCATGCGCTCGAGCGAACAACTCAGAAACCTAAAGCGCGGTTCGGGCAGGGATCCCGTTACCGGACTTCTCGACCGGCGGTCCTTCTTCGAGCGCCTGGAAGAAGAGATGGCGCGCTCAAGGCGGCACTCGGGTCCGCTGTCGATCCTCCTGCTCGAGGCCGACAACCTCGAGGAGATAGTCGCGGATCACGGTCCAGTTGCCTCCGACGCTCTCCTGGATCAGATCGCTCAGATGCTGAGACAGGCGCTCCGGTCTTCCGATGGGATGTTCCGGTACGACGGAGATCGCTTCGCGGTGATCCTGCCCGAGACCGGGATCGCAGCGGCCCACACGGCTGCGAAACGAGGGCTCGAGCTCGTCTCGGCGATCGGATACGACGGCGGGGTCACCGTCACGCTCGGCGCCGGAGACGGCATCTCCGCGTCGGTCGGGCTCGCGGAGTTGGACGCCGCGACGCCGGCGACCGCGCTCGTAGCGAAGGCGGAGCAGGCGCTGAGACTCGCCCGCGAGTCGGGCGGCGGCATGGCGTGGAGGGCCGACGACCCCCGGCGCGCCGGGCTCGGCACCGAAGCCCTGGCGGCAAGCCTCACGGAGAGGGAGTGGGCCGTGCTCGCCCGCCTCGCCGAACGCGAGTCGGAACAGGAGATCGCCGCGAGGCTCGGTATCCGGGCCGGCACCGTGAGGAGCCACAAGGCGCGCATCAGGCGCAAGCTGAACATCTCCCCCAACCTTCGACTGTCGGACTTCGCGAGGGAGAATCTCGCGAAGCTCATCAAGAGGGTCAGGCCGGGAACGATCGATGAAAGTCGAACCGACGGCTCGACCTAGATCTGGTCCAGGTACAGATCGATCAGCCCTTGCCCCCAGAACGTCGCGATCGCGGCGCCGGTCGCGAGGAACGGACCGAAGGGGACCATCGTCTTGCGATCGCCTCCCTTCATCACCATGATCGCGATGCCGACGACCCCGCCGAGGAGGAACGCGAGGAACATCCCGACCAACACGACGCCGATCCCTCCCGAGTAGCCGAGGAAGGTACCGAGGACGAATGCGAGCTTGACGTCCCCGCCCCCCATGCCCGCGGGGAACAGGAACGCGATGAGGAAGAAGAAGCCGCCGAACACGGCCATGCCGAGAAGTGCGTCGTACAACCTCTCCGGTTCCGATGCTGCGAACGCCGCTATGGCCAGCGCCGCCCACCCGATGAGGAACAGTGGGTAGACGACCCGGTTCGGAAGAAGCCGGTGCTCGAGATCGATCACGCTCAGCACGACAAGTGTCCAGAAGAACGCCGGGTAAGCGAATAGCTCCGCCGAGAAACCGAACCTCCACGCGCTGAGAGCGAACAGGACCGCGGTGATCAACTCTGTGAGGGGATAGCGCGGCGAGATCCGCGCCCCGCAGTGACGGCACTTCCCTCGCTGCACGAGGAAACTGACGACGGGGATGTTCTGGGCGGCCCCGATGGTCGTGCCGCAGTTCGGGCAGTAGCTCCTGCTCGGGGTGGCAAGCGATTCGCGCTTCGGTATCCGGTACGCCGCGACCGTCCCGAAGCTGCCGAACACCAGCCCGAGAACCGCCCAGAGAGCGATCAGCAACGCATCGAGGGGGCCGGTCCCCTACTCGGAGTCGCCGATGTGGCGACGTATCACGGCGAGCAGTCCGTCGGTCTCGAACGGCTTCATAATCACGTTTTCGCGACCGATGGTGTCGTCGAAGATCTCGTGGGCATCGGGTTTGCCGGTAACGACCACGATCGGTATGCCCTGGGTCACGGGGTGCTGCTTCATCTCGTCGAACATCCGGCCCCCGGACACGTCCGGCATCATCAGATCGAGCAAGATCAGGTCGGGTCGCTTGAACTCGGCCTTGGTCAGCCCTTCGAGGCCGTCCCTGGCCTCCACGACCTCGTAGCCCTCCGCCTCGAGGATGAATCTCTCGAGCTCCCGCACCGCTTCCTCGTCCTCAACGATGAGAACCCTCTTTGTCATGGGAGGAAAGGTATCAACTTCGCGGGCGCCATTGCCGATACCTTTAAAGAATGGATCTGAAACGGCTGCGGGCAGACATAGAAGCGGGCACGTACCACGTTCCGGCAGAGCGAGTAGCAGAGGCGATGATCGCCCGGATCAGTCCCACAATCCTCGAACGGGGGATCCAGGAAAACGCCGCCCGGCAACCGCCTCCGCCATACGAACGGCTCTGGCGCTCGCTCTAACGTCGTGCACCCTGACGATCGCCGCTCCCAGATATGCGGATAGAGCCGTCAGGGAGAGACTCCCCTCGAGCCGTTCCTCAACCGGCAGATCGAGCGTTTCGCCGACGACGTCCTTGCGGGATGGCGCCACCAGGACCGGAAACCCGAGCCGGGTCTGTTCGCCCAGCCGACGGATCAGTTCCAGCGAATGGAACGTCGTCTTCCCGAAGTCGAGACCCCCGTCCACGATGATCCGCTCGCGCGCCACCCCGTCGTCCATCGCGCGCCCGGTGAGCGCGGTCCAGGTGTGGATCACCTCCTCGACGACGTCCGCGTAGACCGGGTGCCGCGGACGGCCGCGCAGCTGCCCGCCGTTATGCATCACGATCAACCCGGCCCCCGATCGTGCAACGGCCGGGGCGAGCCCCGGATCGGCGAGGCCGGAGACGTCGTTGATGATCGCCGCTCCGGCCCCCACCGCAGCTTCGACCACCGCCGGGCGGGTGGTCTCGACGGAGATCGGCACTCCGGTCTCGGCCGCGACCGCGCCGACCAGCGGCAGCAATCGGCTCATCTCCTCGTCCTCGGACACGTCGGCGCCGGGACCGGCTTTGACCGCTCCGAGATCAAGGATCTCCGCACCGTCCGCCACCAGGTTGAGCGCGAACCGGACGGACTCGCTGAGGTCCATGCGCCCACCATCGAAGAAAGAGTCCGGCGTGCGATTGACCACTCCCATAACCAGGCAGTGATCGAGATCGATCCGGCCGCCCGCGTACTCGAGGATCATCGGCGTAGCCTACGCACGATGGGAACCCCAACGATCGCGGTCGGCGCCATCTGCGTGCGCGATGGAGAACTGCTGCTGATCAGGAGGCGGAATGACCCCGCACGGGGCCGCTGGTCGCTTCCCGGGGGCCGGGTGGAGGCCGGCGAGCTGCTCGCCGACGCGCTGGTACGCGAGGTGAGGGAGGAGACCGGACTACAGATCGCGGTCGGGGAGCTGGCCGGGATCCTCGAGGTCCCTCAGGACACGCACTACGTGATCCTCGACTACTTCGCCACGGTGGAAGGCAGCTCGACGCCGCTGGCCGCGGACGACGCCACCGAGGCGAGGTGGGTGGCTCTGGGTGACGTCGCCCGGATGGACCTGACCCCACGGTTCGTCGAAACGATGCGGGCCTGGGGCGTGCTCCCCTAGCCATCCTTCCCCTCAGCCCTCCTCGGCCCAACCGTAGCTAGTCAAGTAGCGCCCCCTGAGATTGTCGAACGCGCATGGGTCGTCCGGGATGTCGAGGATCAGGGCGCCGTCCTCGACGCTCCAGGTGTAGGTGGCATCGACGGCCGGGCAGACGAGGTCGTTGAACAGCGTGACCTCGTCACCGTCGACCGTGTAGTGCCCCGAGCTCCCGAAGCTCGAACCTTCTTCATCGATGTGGAAGCGACCCTCTTCGAACTCGATCGTCGCCCCGCCCACGTAGATCCGGTACGGGGCGCACCGACGGCACGGGACCGTCTCCCCCACCTCATCCGCGCTCACCTCCCGCCGGTAGACGCCGTCCACCGCGGTCGGCTCGCGATCCGGGACCGGGGTCGTGAACGGATAGGGCTCACGGGGGTCGTTCTTCCAGTCGTCCACCGAGGCCGCCTCAGGCGACGCCGAGGAACAGGCCGCCGCCACGAGGAAGAGCACGACGGCGAGGGCGAGGCGACGGGGCATGCCCCGATAGGACCAGAACGGCGAGGATTCCTCCATGACCACATAGTCTCGCAGGGGACTGCATGAGGCGAGGATGCTGGTCTGCACCGTCCCGGGGAATGTCCGTTCGGTCGCCCGAAGGTCGCGGCAACGTCGGCGCCTAATACACAAACAGCGCTATGACGTCGTTCTCGAGCACGGTGCTGCCGGGCAGCGGATCGGTCTCGGCGACCGTGTCCCCGCCCAAACCGGTCTCGATGACATCCACCCTCAGGCCTTTCTTCTCGAGGAGCTTGGTAGCGTCGGCGACGCTCATGCCCCCCACAACGGGAAGCCGGAGCTCCTTGAACTCGGGTCCGATGCTCACCCCCACCTGGACCTCGCTCCCGTCATCGGCCATCGCGAGGCCCGCCGGAGCGGTCGAGACGACCCGGCCCTTCGGGACGTCGTCGGAGTAGGTATCGACGAGCACGGGGACGAAGCCGGCGGCCTCGAGGATCGCGGCCGCGTCCTCGGCCCTCTTCCCCACGACCTTGGGCACCTCGAGGCTCTTCGGGCCCTTGCTGATCACGATGTCGATGGCGCTTCCGAGTTCGGCGCGCGCGTCCTTCGGAACGACCGAGATGACCGCGCCCTTCGGTTGCTTGGTGCTGAACTCGAAGGTCGTCTCCCCGACGACGAAGCCGGCGGCGATGATCGCAGCCTCGGCGTCGTCTTGATCCGAGCCCACGATGTTCGGCACGCCCTTGAGAGGTGGCCCCGCCGAGACCACGAGTTGGATCGTCTTCCCCTCGAGCAGGACCCCGTCCGCGGGATCCTGGGACACCACGTTTCCCTCGAGGACGACCTCGTCCCGAACCTGATCCGCAACCGCGATCTCCAGACCGGACTCGCCGGCCAGCGTCCTCGCTTCCTCGACGGTCAGTCCGGCCATCTTGGGGACGTCGACCTCGTGCGGACCGAGGATCGCTCCGAGCCCTTTTGCCGATCCGAACCCCACGAGCCCGAGCACGAGCAGAAGACCGACGACCCTGCGGAGCTTCAGCCGGCGCCGCTTGCCGCTCCCGACCCGGCCCACCGCGGGCGTCGAGACCGCCGCCGCGACGCGCACGTCGCTGGTGACGTCCCGCATCAGCGACGCAACGGGCGGGGTCGTGCGAACGGAGCGTGCCCCGGCGAAACGCAACGCGGAGGCCATCTCGGATCCGCTGCGGAACCTCTGGTCCGGATCGAGCGCGCAGGCTTGAAGGACCACGTCATCGAGCTCGGAGGGGATGCGAGGATCGAACCGCGACGGTGGCACCGGACGTTCCTCGGACCGTTTCCTCATGAGGTCGGCGCCGGCGCCTCCGGTCGGGGGTGATCCCGTCAGGCACTCGAAGAGGACCGCGCCTGCGGCCCATATGTCCGACGCGAACGTTCCTTCGTGGCCGCGCGCTTGCTCGGGGGCCAGGTACCGGGTCGTCCCGGGGATGTGACCCCCCGGCGAGGTTCGCTCCGCGTCCTGGACCGCAGCGATCCCGAAGTCGGCAACCTTTGTGACCCCGGCCCGCGAGATTAGGATGTTCTCCGGCTTTACGTCGCGATGAATGAGGCCCGCCGAGTGCGCCGCGGCGAGAGCGTCGGCGACCGCCGCCATGATCTCGACCGCGTGACCGGGAGCGAGTGCCCCGGGGGCCAGGAGCTCCCTGAGGTCGGTTCCCGGCACGTACTCCATCACCATGTAGTAGGTCCGGTCGTCCTCTTCGCCCCAGTCGTAGACCCCGACGACGTTCGGATGCGTCAGACGCGCCGCGGACCTCGCTTCCATCCGGAAGCGTTCGACCAGCGCGGGATCGGATGCCAGCGACGGCTGCAAGACCTTCACCGCGACCGGCCGGTCGAGGAGCAGGTCGTGCGCGCGGTACACCTCGCCCATGCCTCCGCCCGAGATGCGGGCGACGAGCCGGTAGCGCGACGCGAACGTGTCGCCGACCAGATCCCGCATCAACCTCATCGCTCAACCACCGTTCTTGAGGTGATAGTCGAACCGTTGTTCGAGGACGGTGAGGTTCCGGGCCGCTTCCTGCGCGGCGGCCAGAGCGGACTCCGCACTCGCAGCCGCGGCCGAGGCCGACCCGTTCGCCGCGGCCAGTTTCTTCTCGAGGCGCTCGACCTGGAGCGCGAGGATCGAGGACACCTCGTCGAGCTGCTTGGACAGCCTCTTCCGCTCGAGCGTCACGCCGGCCAGTTCGTCTTCGAGGACGCTCACCCGCTCGGTCAGCGAATCGACCGCCGCGAGTGCCTCGGTCGCTTGAGATCCCGCCTCGTCGATCTGTTCCTGGGCGGCGTCCCCCAGGGTCTCAGCGCCCCCACACGACGCGAGAGCGAGCGCCACGAGGACGAGGGCCGCTGCTCCCCGTCCCGCTCGGTGGAACCGTGCCATGGCCTTCTCTCCCCGGCTCCTGATCGGTGGATCCTGTCAGGGATATCTTCCCAGAACTTATCAGAAACCACACCAGTAACACCGGCAACACGCGCGAGGGCGGGATCAAGGGTCAGGAACGGGCCGCAGAGAGTTCCAGATCGGCGATTAGCGGGCGGTGATCCGAGGCGTCGGTTTGGATGGTCCGGAAAAGGGCGTTCCGGAGATCGGGAG
>JBKJZQ010000016.1:0-13214 GCA_046715095.1 Actinomycetota bacterium
GACTTCGTCCGCGTACCCCAGCGCGGCCTTGAGGGTAACGGCCAGACCGTGGCCACCCCCGATGCCGACAACCTTCATGCCGGAACCGACTCTCTCTCGACATCGCGATGGATAACGCGGACGCCGAGGCCTCGCTCGCCGATCAACGCGCCCAACCGTTCGGCGAGAACGACCGAGCGGTGCCGGCCGCCGGTGCATCCAACCGCGATGGTCAAGTAGTGCCGTCCTTCGCCCTGATACCCGGGGATGACCACGTCGAAGAGATCCTTCGTACGACCGAGGAAGTCAGACGATGCCGGTTGCTGCATCACGTAATCGATCACGTCTTGATCTTCACCACTCTGGGGCCGGAGCGATTCGACCCAATGCGGATTCGGAAGGAAACGGACGTCGAACACGACGTCGGCGTCGAGCGGGAGACCGTACTTGTAGCCGAACGAGACGATCGTTATCTGCAGCCCCTCGGGGGATGTTCCGGTCTCGAAGTAGGCGCCCACCTTGGCGCGAAGCTTGCGGACCGTCAGGTCGGTGGTGTCGATCAGAAGGTCCGCCCCCTCGCGGAAGGGCGTCATCAGCTCACGCTCGCGCTGGATCCCCACGGCAACGTTCTCTTGCGGGGCCAGCGGGTGCATCCTGCGACTCGCATCGAACCTACGGACGAGAACCTCGTCGGAGGCTTCGAGGAAGACGAGGCGGAAGTTGCTCATGTCCCGGCGGAGCTTCTCGAGTTCCTTCATGGCTTCCTTGAAGAACGTTCCGCCACGCGCGTCGATGACCAGAGCGACCCTCTTGATCTCCGAGCTGGGCGAGAAGACCAGCGACATCATCTTCGAGATCAAGGCCGGCGGCAGGTTGTCGATGACGTACCAACCCAGATCCTCGAGCGCGTTGGCTGCTTCGGAGCGCCCGGCCCCGGACAGTCCGCTGATCACGGTGACATCGACGTCTCTGGTGCGCCGTCTCGTTGCCACTCAAGCTCTCCCGTTCTGCAGGCTCGTTGTTTCACCATGGAGCACGGCGTAAACCGCCTCGGCGACCGACGCCGGGATGCCGGTCACCGCAGTCAGCTCCTCGAGCGAAGCTTCGCGCATCCTCTTCACCGAACCAAAGACCTTCAGCAGTTTCTTTCGCCGTGCCGGCCCGAGACCGGGCACGTCGTCGAGGACCGAGCGGGTCATGGCCTTGCCCCGCCGCTTTCGGTGGTAGTCGAGGGCGAACCGGTGCGCCTCGTCCCGGATCTGCTGCAAGAGGTAGAGCGCCTCGGACCCTCGAGGGATCGCGATCGGATCCGGTCTGTCCGGGAGGAAGACCTCCTCCATCCGTTTGGCCAGAGATACGGTCGTGACGTCCTGGATCCCCAGATCCTCCATGGCTTCGACGGCGCGTCCGAGCTGTCCCTTGCCCCCGTCGATCACCACCAGGTTCGGTGGATAGGCGAACCGGTACCTGGATCCGGTCGGAGCCTCCCGTTCTTCCTTGAACCGTGCGAAACGGCGCGAGATGACCTCGTGCATATTGGCGAAGTCGTCCTGGCCCTGGTTCCATTTGATCGCGAACCGGCGGTAGTCGGACCGTTTCGGGAGTCCATCTTCGAACACCACCATCGAACCCACGGCTTCCGTGGGACCAGTGTTCGAGATGTCGTAGCACTCGATCCGGAGCGGCGCCTCCGGCATCCCGATCGCGTCCTGTAGTTCCTTGAGCTGGCGGCTACGCGCCGCGAAGTCGCTCGATCGCTTGAGACGGTGACGGTTGAAGGCCTGGCCCGCGTTCTCAGTGACGGTATCGAGGAGGGCCCGCTTCTCTCCACGTCGAGGCACGCGCACCGTGACCCTCGATCCGCGCTGCTTCGAGGTCCACTCCTCGATGAGGCGCTGCTCGTCGGGCTCGGCCGGCACGAGGACCTGCTTCGGGATCTCGTTCTCGGCGTAGAGGCGCTCGATGAATCGGGCCAGCAACTCGGGCGTGCTGAGGTTCTCGACCTTGTCGACGATGAATCCCTTGCGACCGGTGACGCGACCTCGCCTTACGAAGAAGACTTGGAACGCTGCTTCGAGGTCGTCCTCGACGAACCCGATGACGTCCATCTCTTCGTTTTCGTTCGAGACCATCTGCTGTCGTTCGATCGCTTTGCGAACGTTCTCGAGTTGGTCTCTGTACTTGCCAGCCATCTCGAACTCTTCACGCGATGCCGCGGCCCGCATCTGCTCCTCCAGGCGCTTGAGCACCGGCTTGGTGTTCCCGTCGAGGAAGTCACAGAGCTCCTCGACGATCCTCCGGTGCTCTTCGGGAGAGACCGCACCGACGCAGGGGCCGGAACAGCGCTCGATGTCGAACAGCAGACAGGGGCGGTTGCGCCTGTGGCAGCGATCGAAGACGCCCTGCGAACAGGTTCGCATCGGGAACGTCCTCAGGAGCAGATCGAGGGTGTCCCGGATCGCGTAAGCATGCGCGAACGGCCCGTAGTACTTCACACCCTTGCGCTTGGGGCCTCGCATCACCCGAGCGCGCGGGAACTCCTCGTTAAGGGTTATCGCGAGGTACGGGTAGCTCTTGTCGTCCCGGTAGCGAACGTTGTAGCGGGGACGGTGCTCCTTGATCAAAGTCAGCTCGAGGTGGAGGGCTTCGACCTCGCTCTCGGTGACGATCCACTCCACTTCCGAGGCGGCCTCGACCATCGCCATCGTCCGGGGATGCAGATCGGTGGCGAAGTAGTTGGACAGGCGCGACCGGAGCGTCTTCGCCTTCCCGACGTAGACCACCCTCCCGTGAGGGTCTCGGAAAAGATAGACGCCCGGCTTCGTAGGTATCGAGCCCGTCTCGGGCCGCTGGATGCGCGTAGCTGGGGTCATCTCCTTCAATTGTCGCAGCCGGAGAGCCCTATGGGATGAAGGTACTACCGGTCGTCCACGGCCGAACCGACGAGAGCGGTCCCGGTTTCTCCCGACTCGGGTTGACCGTCGTCGCCGGCCGGGCCGCTGTACGCGTACAGCCGTCCGCCGGGGAGATAGAGGAGCGGGTCGACCGCGGCGCCGTTGATGCGGACCTCGAAGTGAAGGTGGTCTCCGGTGCACGATCCGGTGCACCCGACGAGACCCAGGGCCTCGCCCCCTTCGATCACGTCGCCCGCTCTGACCGCGAAGCCAGAGAGGTGACCGTAAAGGGTCGCCATGCCGTTCCCGTGATCGATGATCACGGTGTTGCCGTAGCCGGCGTAGTAGTCGGCTCGGATGACGGTTCCTCCGTCCGCCGCGATCACCGGGTCGCCGGTCAGGCCGTCGATGTCGATGCCCTCGTGCATCCTCCCGTCCCGGAGCCCGAAGGGCGATGTGATGAGCCCCCTGAGGGGCCACATCAGTCCTTCGGACGGGTTCTCGCCAGGCTCGATATCGGGGACCTGCTGGACCTCCTCGAACGCCTCCACGGGGTTGTTCGCGGCCCACCTCTCGAGGGCGTTGACCAGCGAACGAAGCGCCTGGGAATCGGTCTTGGGCTCGCACTTCTCAGGGATGAACGGATCCCGAGGGTCGCGCTCGTGCGGGAAACGTTCATACTCGAACGGGATCTTGTACTTGCACGGCCAGCTTGCTTCCACGTTGTCGGTGATCAGGCCGATCCGGATCCGGTAGAACCGGCTTCCGTCGGGGTTCCGCCACGGGATCGAGGCATCCTCGACGGCTTTGAGGAACTGGGGAACGTAGGCGAGTGACTTCACTATCAGCTCATCCTTGTTCGCTTTCTGGAACTGGGTGAAATCGAGCAGCTCCGCGATCCCCCGGCTCAGATCTGCGCTGTGGTCCCCGAAGAACCGGATCCCTTCTCGCGCCAGACGGTCGTTCGCGGCGAAGAACTCCTTGAGCTCCTCCGGCTCGTCCCCGATGCCGGCGAGCACGGTGTCCGCGGCCCTGATGGCCGCAGCGAAGTTCTCCTTGGTCCTGAGGAAGGCCTCACCTGCCTTCGTGGCGCCGTCGAGCAGGCTCTTCTGTTCGGGAGCAACGTCGGCGAACGTCTCGGACAGCGTTCCGAGCGACTCGAGGAGCACGGCGATGTCCTCACTGGAGCCGCCGATCCCCTCGTTCAGGTTCTCGATCAGGTTGCGGGTGCGGCCGGGAGGGACGTCGGCGAGCACCCTATCGAGGGTCTTAAGGAGCTTCTGGAAGTCGACCGGAAGGCTCGTCTGCTCTCTTTCGATCACGTCACCGTCCGCGAGCATCTCACCTCTGGCTCCCTCCTCCGGCGTCAGGTTCACGAACTGTTCCCCGACCGCGCTCTTGCTCTGGATCCTCGCCTCTAGGACCGCCGGGATCTTGTCCCTCCACTCGGAGTCGATCAGGAGTTCGATCGAAACTCCTTCATCAGTGAGCTCGAGCTCTCCGACGCGTCCGACGAGGACCCCGCGGTAGGTCACCTCTTGATCGGTGAAGACCCCACCGGTATTGGCGAAGTCGGCGGTGACGACCATCGGATCGTAGAAGAAACTGGAACCGACCACCTGGGTGACCACCCAGCCGACCATCAGCGCGCCGAGCAGCACGACGCTGATGAGGTTGATCGCAAGCCTCCGGTTGATCCTCATGAACCCTCACCCGGCACGTCGCCCCGTTCTCCGTTGGTGTGGCAGCTGGCGAGGATCTCGCAGAGGACCGCGTCGGCCTGGATGTAGTCGCCCTCGCCGGTGGATCCGGGCCCGCCACCGAAGCTCTTGGGGAAGAGAGCGAAGAACCTCGTCAGTTTCTTCAGATCCGCCCTGAGGACATCCTCGTTGGATGCGAGTGCGCTGAGGATCGGCTCGAGCGCGACGAACTGACGGTTGATCGCCGACTGATGCTTGGTGAGGAACCTGGCGTTCACCTCTCCGAAGCGATTGAGCGAACCGAAGAGAGGACCCAGACGGTCCCCTTGTTCGGCGAGCAGCGCGTTGGCCGTCTCGAGTGAGTCGAGGAAGGAGTTGAGGGTCGACTGGTTGGCATCGATCGTCTGGCTGGCCGAACCGAGGCTGTCGATAGCGGCGGCGATGTCGCCTCGCCGGTCGGCCAGCACCGCGGTGAACTTCTCCAGTTCCTCCAGGGTGTCCCCGAACCGGTCTCCCCGGCCCTGGAGGATGAGCGCTTGGGCATGGGTGAACCGATTGAGGTCCTCGAGTCCCCCCCCGCCGATCAACCCGGCGACATCGCTGAGGAAGGTTTCAACGTCCACCCTTTTCCCGGTATCGGCCAAGGAGATCGTTGCCCCCTCCTCGTCGAGGAACGGGGGGGCGTCGGTCGCCGGGAGCAGTTCGATGAATTGCTCCCCGAGTAGCGAGGTCTGCCGGGCGATCGCCTGGAGGCCATCGGTCGGAACGTTGAGATCGTCCTGGATCGTCATCTCGACCCGGGCCGCCATGTGGCCGTCTTCCATAACCAAAGAGATGTCGGTGATGAGACCGACCTTCACGTCCTGGATCTGAACCGTGCCTCGTTCCACGAGGTCGCCCACATCGGAGAAATAGGCGACGACCTTGTTCCCATCGACCGGACCGACGAGACCACCACAAGACGAGGAAACTAAGGATGCCCCGACGATGGCGAGGAGGAAGCGCGCCCTCATCGGTCCGCCCCGGGAGCGCCGGCGAACCACTGTGCCAGCATCTCCGCGAGCTGCTTCTCGCCGAGTTGAGCCGCAAGGCGAAGGATCGCTTGCTCGGCCGCCGCGTCCAGGGAGGAGGAGGGGAAGGAGGACGAGGCGGCGTCGAAAGGTAGGTCCGCACAGATCGGGATCAACGTATCGACGAGGTATGCAAGATCATCCTTGTAGACCTCGGGGAAGAAAGCCATCAACGTGTCCCGCAGTTCCTGCAGCGTCGCCTCAGGGCTGAGGACGAGGAACGACTGGATCAGAGCGTCGATCCTGTTGCATGCGATCGTGTCTCTCGTATCGATGCGGTAGTTGTACTCGGCCCCCGGGTTCCCAGGCGGAGCTTGCCGTCCGGTGTAGGCGAACAGTCCTTTGCCGCTCGCGTCAACCGCGCCGAGGCCCTGGGACACGACGTTGTTCCACCTGACCCCGGCGAGAAGATCGTCCTGTTGAGCGTTGACCTTACGCAGGACCGACGCGAGATTCTTGAACGCATCCCCGAGATCGTCGCCCGAATCCGCGATCAGCTGCGAGGCCTCGTCGGAGAAGAAGGCGAGATTCTCGATCGTCCCCTCGAGGTTCTCCTGGTCTCCGACCAGCGCCTCGGTCACCAGCTGGAGTCGTTCGTTCACCAGAACGATCTCGCTCGAACGATCGGCCAATGCGACGAACAGCTGATCGAGGTTCTCGATCAGTCCGGTGATGTTCTGGTTCGAGTCGGCGAGGTTCTGCAGCACCGAGGAGGAAGACTCGAGTGCCTTCGCGAGGTTCCCCTCTTTGCCGTCGATGGCCTCGTCGAGGTTCACGATCAAGCGAGCGAGCGGACCGTCTTCCTGGCGCCTCTTCGGCTCGAGCGCCGACAGCAGTCCCTGAAGCTGTGTCAGTACATCGTCCAGCTCGGCGGGTACCTGCGTCCTATCGAGGGCGATGTGGTCGCCGTCTGCGAGCGCCTCACCGCCTTCGTATGCGGGGAAGAGCTGAACGTACCTGTCTGCGATCACCGTGATCGGGACGATGCTCAGCGAGGCATCGGCCGGCACCTCGACGTCCTCGTCGATCTCCATCGTGACGCGCACGGCATCCGGCCGCGGTTCGACTTGGGTGATCGTTCCGACTTCGACCCCTCGGACCATCACGCGCCCGCCCTCGAACAGGTTGGGCGCCTGTTCAACATCTGCACTAACCGTGTAGGTCTCGTTCGCCGGACGGGCCGCCGTGTAGCCGAAGAAGGCCGCGACCAGGGCGACGACGATACCGGCGGAGATCAGTCGTGACCTCACCTGAAGGGCCTCGGAGCCGGCGAGGGCGACGGTTGGGTTCCCTTTACCGGAATCCGCGGGTCTTCCGGGGTGCCGAACGGAACGCAGACATCCTCGGTGGTGATCGCACACACGTGCCCCTCGACGAAGCGCCCGAACCGCAGCGGCCTGCCGAAGAGCTCCTGCGTGGCGGCGAGCTCGGTCAGCGACCTGGAGATCGATCGGTACTCATCGTTGACGAGCAGCAGGACCTGATTCAGATCGGTGACCCCGGCATCGAACGATCCGCGCGCGACCTGGAGGAGCAGACCCAGGTTCTTGGTGAGATCGTTGGTCGCTGCGAGCAACGACGTCGTGGTCGCTCGACGTTCGGCAAGCGTCCCGAAGACTTCGGCGGACCGGGCGAGGATCGCATCCAGATCCTTATCGCCGGCCGCGAGGGTTCCGGAGACCTTCTGCGCGTTACGGAGCAGGGCCGAGATCTCAGGGCTCTTGTCCTCCAGGACCGTTCCCGCGCCGTCGAGGCTGACGATCAAGCGGCCGAGTTCTTCCTTCGATGCCCCCACCGTGTTCGCGAGGACCCCAAGCATCTTGCGCAACGCCTTCTTGTCGATCTGGGCAAGCTTGGCGGTCCCCTGAGTCGCGGCCTGGTAGATCTCGTAGGGGATGCGCGTTTGATCGAGCGGGATGACGTCGCCCGCCCCCAGATAGCCGGCGGTCGCAGAGCTGGGATCCCGGTCGCCGGCGGCTGCCGCCAGATAGGACCGTGGCATCTGTAGATCGATGAATTTCTGACCCAGGAGGGTCTTGAGCTTCACTTCGAGCCGAGTCTCCACCGGCAACTGGATGTCGTTCTCGATCTCCATCCTGATGCGCGCCGCGTCGTCGGTCAGAAGGATCTCCGTCACCGTGCCGACCTTCACCCCGGCGACCCGTACTTCGTTCCCCGGCTCCAGTCCCGCGGCGTCCTTCAGGTCTGCGTAGATCGGGTAAATGCCCTTGACGAAGTTGAACTTGTTGACAGAGAACGCGAGGCCCACTCCGAGACCAATAACCAGGATCGACGCGATGCCGACGACCCAGGGTGACCTCTCCCTGACGGACTTCCTCATGGCACGAACCTCTGCCCGCAGGTTCCGAAGTCGTCCTTACAGACGTTGATAAGGTGCTGGTTGCCCCACTCGCCGTAGTTGGTGACCCGCTGAACCGCGGTGAGGAAGTCGGGAAGCCGGCGCACGATCTTGCGAAGATCGCCCCTCCGATCGTCGATCGCGTCCAGCAGCACCGCCAGATCGTCGATCTCTCCCTCGATGCGCTCGTCGTTGTCGCGGACTATCTGGCCCAGCTTGTTCGCGGCGACGTCGAGGTTCACCAATGCCTGGCCGAGCTGTTCCCTACTCGCGGACAGATCGGTCAAGAACGAGCCCAGATCAGCAAGCGACGCGCGCAGTTGTGCATCCCTGGTCGACAGGTTCGACGTCACCGCATTGACCCCGTCGAGCAGGACGTCCAGTTCCTCGTCCTTCGAGGCCAGCGTGTCCGAGATGTCGGCAAGGTTCGTGAACAGGTCTGCGGTGACGTCTTCTCTTCCTTTGAGGGCAGCCAGCACCTCACCCGTGACGATGTTGATGTCCTCAGGCCTGGTCGACCGGATGAGGGGCCTCAGCCCGTTGAAGAGCACCGATAGGTCGAAGGCGGGCTTCGTCTGCTCCAGCGGTATCAGGGCGCCGCCCTGCAGGATTCCCGAGGCGGCCCCCTCCGTATCTTCGACGAGGGCGATCATCCTCTGGCCGATCAGGTTCCTGAACCTGACCTCGGCCGCGATCCCGGCGGGGAGCTCGGTGCCCTCCTCGATCGACATCTCAACGATCGCGAGACCGTCCTCCACGCGGATCTTCTCGACCCGCCCGATCGTGACACCTGCAGCCTTGATGACGTCACCCTGGAGTAGCCCGGTGGCGTCCTCGAACTCGGCCGTGATCGTGTACGGGCTCGAGAAGAACTGGAAGTTCCCGATGATGGCCGCGAGCCACGAGGTGATGATGAGCGTCACGATCGTGAAGATGCCCAACTTCACGGCGGTCCAGCGGAAGCCGGGGATCATCCGTTACCACCGGGATCGAGCAGGAGTTGAGCGGCAGGTCCGAACAGTATCTGCGACAACGCGGGGTCCACCAGGCGGTTCGTGTACTTCCGGATCAGGAACGTGAGGTCGTCGACCGAAAGCGTCGTGAGTGCCTCATCGGAGCCGTAGTTCGGGTCCCCCGGTTCGTCTACGTCCGGCCCCTGACCCTGCCCATACAGGCCGCGGGATTCGATACCGGGAGGCAGATACACCTGCCAGCAGACGAGGTCGGCCTCGAACTCCCCGGCGCACGGCTGCGACAGTCCTGAGTTCCAGATCGTCGCAAAGGCCTCGAGCTGCCTGATGAGGGAGACCAGTGCGTCGGAGCGAGGCGCCACGACCTCCAGGACGTCGGCGCCGTCCTCGATCAGCGCGCCGAGGTTCGCCTCGGTCTCGATCTGGAAGGCCGCGAACCGATCCAGAAAGACCGGAACGCTCTCGTTCGAGGCGCGGAACTCGGGTGCAGCTCCAACCAGCGCTCGGTTGGCGGAATCGATCGAGGTAAGGAAGGAAAGGAGATCGGTATCGTTATCGTCCAGCCATTCGGAGAACTCCCGCAGCTGCCTGAGGGAAAGATCCAGCTCATCCGACCTGGAGTTAACCGCGACGAGCGCTTTGTAGCCGTCATCGATGGCGGTTGCGGCATCCTCTTCCTGGCCCGAGAAGCCGTCGGCAACGCTTTTCAGCACCCTGGCGAGTTGATCGAGGGGTACGGACGAGATGAGGTCGTGCCCCAGCTGCATCGCCCTTTCGAACTCGACGGGCTCAACCGTGTTCTCGTCGGGGATCACGCTGCCGGCCGCGAGGAGGTCTCCGGAAGGGCTCTCCGGCGGGATCAACTCGACCCACTTCTGCCCGAAGACGGTCTTGGAGCGGATCTCGGCGATGGAGTCGGACGCGATCTCGTAACTGGGGTTGAGCAGCATCTCGACCCGGGTCGTATTGTCCTCGCCGGCCGAGAAATCCCCGATCGATCCAACCAGGACCCCCCTGATCTTGACGTCGCCGCCTACCGGAAGCTGCTGCCCGACGCCGGGGGCGGAGAAGACCGCATCTACGGGCGTCCCACTGCGGAAGCCACCTTTGAGGAAGAACCAGGTAAGGCCGGTGACCCCGGAGAAGAGGAGGATGGCGACGAGCCCAAGCGCGACGCGGCAAGGTCTGCCGCGATCAGCGTATTGAGAATCGTTCAAACCCATCCCCTCACCCTTGTACCGGTCACCCCGGCAACCAGAGGCTGGATATTGCCGAAAACGGACGTATCACCGCGATCCTCATTACTACTTAGGAGGAGCGAGGCAGCAGTTGTCGACGCCCGCCACGATACGCCGGAAGCTCCCCAACATGCAGCAGGGCGCCCCAGACGGGGCGCCCTGCACGAAGAACGTGTCGCTACTGTCTCAGTTACTGCCCGAGGATCGTGTAGTTACCACTGCCGGCGCCGCCGGCCCACCCGAAGCAGGTGAAGGTGAGCGGTGCCGGGGAGACGGTGAGACCGTTGCCGAGACCGACGAACACGTTCGGAGTGTTCGCGTCCGCACGGAACTCGTTGATAGCCCCGGGACCGATGAGCGAGTTGAGGGCGGGGGCCGTGACCGCTACCTTGGCGTCGGTACCCGTAACGATGATCCCGGTGATGATCGTATCGGGCGCGGCCGGCACAGTCGTTGAGTTGGGCCGGTCACCAGCGGGGGGGTTTACGCTCGCGGTGCAGTCACCGGTGCCCAGCAGTCCGCCGCCGCCACCGAAGGTGCGGACATCGACGGCTCCGTCGCTACCGGGAGCTCCGAGGACCCCCATGTCGCCGATCGGGCTGGCCGAGATGGTCTGCCCGTTCGTACCAGCGATCTTGACCTTGCCCTTGACCCTGACCGACTGAATGGCGGCCTGGACTACCGGGGCGCCGATGAGCGCGATCGCTGCGATGCCAGCGACGACGACCAGCCACGTCTTCCGGGTGCTACGTACGCTACTTTCCACACTTTCCACCCATTACCTCCCTTAAACCGCGCGACGAATCCTCTTACAGACCCAAACGTATACAGGTGAGCGTCAGATGACCAGCGGTTTACGGAAATTAACTGAACCAGATCCATCTTGGCGGGCGGGTTTGCGGACGAACTACCCAGATGGTCCAGTGCTGCCGGCGGGCGATCTCCGTGACCGCGCGAGGGTGCTCAGACAGACCCACACGATGAGGGATGAGACGAACCCGGCGACGACCAAGAGGACGCCCCCCGCGAGCGCGGCGTCGAGCAGCGGGACGATCACCCCGGCGAGCATCAAGCGCCAGTAACGATGATTCCCGGGGCGGCTCGGGTCCTGGATCCAGGAAGAACCCGGGCCGCGCGCCGCATTCCAGATGTAGAGCGTCCCGAGGACATAGGCGGCGGCCAGGTATCCCACGGCTTTCATCCTGTCCTCGGGTACGACCGCAAAGGTCCGAAAGGCGCTGGCCGCGATGAGCCCGCCCAGGACCAGGGTGCCGAGCCCATAGAACCTCCACATCGAGGCGCGCGGGGGGCTCACCGCTCGCCCTGCAGGTCGGGGCGCCGTTCCCTGGTGAGGCGCTCGGATCGCTCCTCGCGCCACCGCTCGACGTCGCCGTGGTGGCCGGACAGCAGGACCTCGGGGACCTTCAGGCCATTGAACTCCGCGGGCCGCGTGTACTGGGGGTGTTCGAGGGTCCCCCCGGCGTGTGACTCGGTGGCCAGAGATTCGGGGTTTCCGAGGACGCCGGGGACGAACCTCGAGGCGGCCTCGATGACGATCAGCGCGGGCAGCTCTCCCCCGGCGAGAACGTAGTCCCCGATCGAGATCTCCTCGTCGATAAGCTCGTCGATGACCCTTTGATCGACCCCCTCATAGCGCCCACACACGAGTACCACGTGCTCCAGAGCGGCGAGGCGCTCGGCTCCACCGTGGTCGAAAAGGTGCCCCCGGGGGGACATGAGGACGACGTGAGAGGAGGGCCCGGCGGCCGCCCCGATCGCGGCGAACAGCGGCTCCGGCCGCATGACCATCCCCGCCCCACCCCCGTAAGGAGCATCGTCCACCGAGCGGTGCCGCCCCAGGCCGTGCTCTCTCAGGTCGTGAACCCGGACCTCGATCAAACCGTCCTCGATAGCCTTGCCCAGCAGGCTCGTTTTGAGCGGCTCCTCGAACAACGCCGGGAACAGCGTGATGACGTCTATCCGCATGTCAGTCGAGCAGGCCTTCGGGCGGATCGATCACGACCCGGCCGGCGTCGGTATCTACCTGCGTCACGATCTCGGGAACCGAGGGGATGAGCCTCGGCCCTTTCTCGGTGGCGACCTCGAGCAGGTCCTGTGCCGTGTTCTGGATGACGTCCGACACGACCCCGATACGTTCACCCGTCGTGAGGTGCACGGCCGCCCCCTTCAGGTCGTCGATCCAGTACTCGCCATCGGCGAGCTCCCTGCGGGCGTCGTCGGAGACGTACAACGATCCGCGCAGCTTCACCGCGGCCTCGCGGGCGTCGACGCCCGCGAACTTGACGAGGAATCGGTCTTTGTTGTGGGGTCTGCTCGATTCGATGACCAGGGTACGGCCGTCTTCGTGGGTCAGGGTCGCGCCGGCATCGAACCGGTGCGGGTCATCCGACAGCCGCATCACGTAGACCTCGCCTCCGAGGCCGTGGGGCTTGCCGATCTCGCCGGCGAGTAGCACGGAGTGTTAGTCGACCACTTCGACGAGGACTTGTCCGCCCTCGCCTTGTGCCGCAACCCTCGAGAGCGAGCGGATCGCGTGGATGATGCGTCCGCGCTTGCCGATGATCTTGCCCATGTCCTCAGGGTTCACCGAGATCTCGAAGATCGTCTGATCCCGGTCCCCTTCGAGCTCGTCGACCGTCAGATCCTCAGGATGATCGAGGAGCCATCCGCCGAGATACTCGATCAGCTCGCGGCTCACGAAGAAGCCTCGTCGTCCTTGTCTCCCGCGCCCTCTTCCGCGTCCTTATCCGCGACCTCTCCGGCGTCGTCGGCGGGGTCATTATCTATGGACGGGATCTCGGCGGTCTCCTCGGCCGGTAGGGCGTCGGGCGTGGCCTCCAAGGCGGACGACGGACCCTCGGGGGTTTCGACGGCCTCCTCGGACACCGACGCCGCGGGGGTCGCCTTCACGGGGGTCGCCTTCTTCGCCGGGGCTTCGCCCAGGGGTGCGGGAGGAGCCTCGCCACTGAACTCAGACCAGGC
>JBKJZQ010000017.1:0-7730 GCA_046715095.1 Actinomycetota bacterium
GTGTCCGGCAGGCCCGAGGATCACGCCGCCACCTGAGTCAAAGGTTTCTCAGGTTTCCGTCCTCCACGGGTTTACGGTGCGTAACTTACGGTATAGTAGCCTACTACACCGTAAGTACACATCACGAGTTCGAGTAGAGGAGATCAGCATGGCGCAGGCGGTTCAGGAACGAGCGCAGCAGGTCACCATCCCGGGGGTGAAGCGGCTGCAAGGCAGCAGGGCGGTGCTCCAGCGGCGCCTCGTGCTGGCGGTCACGGTGATCCCGTTCGTAGGGTTCGCGGCCGCGGTGTACTCGCTGTGGGGACGGGGACTGAGCGGGGTCGACGCCGGCATCGCGCTGTTCTTCTACGTCTTCACGGGGCTGGGGATCACGATCGGTTTCCACCGCTTCTTCACGCATCAGAGTTTCGAAACGACGCCGTTCATCCGCGGTCTTCTGGCTATCGCCGGATCGATGGCGATAGAGGGTCCCGTCATCACGTGGGTTTCCGACCATCGTCGTCACCACGCCTTCGCCGACAAGGCGGGAGACCCGCACTCTCCTCACCTCGATGAGGGTCCCGGTATCCGGGGGGTACTGAAAGGTCTGTGGCACGCGCACATGGGCTGGCTGTTCAACGACGAGCAGTCGTCGGCTCGCCGGTGGGCCCCCGACCTGCTCAAGGTTCCGGCATTGGTGAAGATCGATCGCCTGTTCCCGCTGTGGATGGCGCTGACCTTCACGCTCCCCCCGATCGCCGGGTTTGCGATCACGGGCACGTTGAGCGGCGCTCTCACCGCGTTCCTGTGGGGTTCGCTGGCGCGCATATTCATCCTTCACCACATCACCTGGAGCATCAATTCGATCTGTCACTTCTACGGGAAGCGGCCCTTCGATGGTGATGAGTTCTCGACCAACAACTGGGCCCTCGCGCTGGTCTCGTTCGGCGAGTCGTGGCACAACAACCATCACGCGTTCCCGTCGGCCGCGGTCCAGGGCATCGGCAAGGCCCAGCCCGATCTGAGCGGAGTCGTGATCACGGCGATGGAGAAGGTCGGCCTGGCCCGCAACGTCAGGCGCGTGTCGGAGAAACAGATCGCGGCGAAATCCAAAACGGCGTAGCGCGTACTCTATGAGAATGCCGGAGGGAGTGGTCCAGCGGGCGGCAGACGATCTCATCGAGGCTGTGAAGCCGCGGCTTCGAGGGTGGCTGCACGCGGGGATCTTCCCCGTTGCCCTCGTCGCGGGCATCATCCTCGTGGCCCTGGCCCCCGGGGCAGCTGCCCGACGGCCGGCGACGGTGTTCGTCGCAGCGTCCATCTTGTTGTTCGCGACGTCGGCCGCATACCACCGGGGCCGGTGGTCACCGCGGGCGCTGTCAGTCTGGAAGCGTCTCGACCACGCGAACATCTACCTCGTCATCGCCGGTTCCTATACGCCGTTCGCGGTCCTGGCTCTGGATCGGCCCGCTTCGACGATCATCTTGTCGGTGGTGTGGGCCGGTGCCGTCGGAGGGATCTTGTTCCGGCTCTTCTGGATCGATGCGCCCCGGTGGCTGTACACGGGGCTCTACCTCCTCACCGGATGGGCGGCGATCTTCGTGGTCCCGCAGCTGGTGGATGCCGCCGGCGCGGGAGCGGTGATCCTCGTGGTCGTCGGAGGCATCCTGTACACGCTCGGCGGGGTCGTCTATGCAACGAAGTGGCCGGATCCGGCACCGAAGTGGTTCGGTTTCCACGAGGTCTTCCATGCCTTTACCGTGCTCGCCTGGATCGCCCACTACGTCGCGGTGAGCATGGTGGTCTACGGAAGCAGCTGACCCGGAGCTCACTCCGAGGATGGGTTCTCGAGCGGAGCATGCACGGGCCCGCCTAGATCGGCGAGTCGCCGGCCGGAGGCGTTCGTCCGAAGAGCGATGATCTCGGAGGCGATCGAGATGGCGACCTCTTCGGGCGTCCGGGCCCCGATGTCGAGGCCGATCGGTCCGGAGATCCGGGCGATCTCTTCGTCGGGGACACCCTCGTCCCTGAGTTGTTGGCACCGTTCCGTGTGCGTTCGGCGGCTTCCCATCGCGCCGATGTAGCCGGCGTCCGTCTTCAGGGCGGCTTTCAACAGCGGGACGTCGAACTTGGGATCGTGGGTCAGCGCGCAGATGACGGTTCGTCGATCGACCTCGGCATCGGCCAGGAAATCATCGGGCCACCGCACCACTACCTCGTCCGCGTCCGGGAAGCGCGCGGCGGTGGCGAACTTCTCCCGAGCGTCGCACACCGTTACGTGGTATCCGAGGAACTTCCCGAGGCGCGCCACCGCACCGGTGAAGTCGATGGCTCCGAAGACGTACATACGGGGTGGGGGAGCGAAGGATTCGATGAAGACCTCGACATCCTCAAGGCGCCGGCGCCCCGTCCGCCCGTAGGTACGTATCCCGGTCAGACCGAGTTGCAGCATGCTGAAGGCGTCTTCCCTTACGGCAAAGTCGAGACCGTCGTTACCGAGCGTGCCCCTGGCCCCAGTGTTTGAGACGAGGAGCTTGGCCCCCGGGGCGTCGCCCCGAACCACGGTGGCCAGAGCCACGGGACGCCGTTCCAGGATGGAGTCCTTGAGCTCGCTGAAAAGCGCGCCCATTTACCAGTCCAGTCGTTCGACGAACAGGTGGATCGTGCCTCCGCAGGTCAGGCCGACCTCGAAGGCTTGGTCGTCGGCGATCCCGTAGGTCAGTCTCTTGGGCACGCCCGTCTCGAGCACCTCCATCGCTTCCTCGTACACGGCGGGCTCGACGCATCCACCCGAGACGGACCCGACGACCTCTCCGTCTTCAGAGAGCGCCATCACTGCGCCGGGGTCCCGGGGGGCGGACCGTTCGACCCGCACCACGGTGGCGATCGCTACCTTCTTGCCGTCCGCCAGCCAGCGGTCGATCTGTGGAAGAACGTCTCTCACGCCTCGTCGACCGCCTGGAGATAGTTGTCTGGGTTCTCGAGGAACGCACGCCGGCACCCGGGGGCACAGAAGTAATAGGACGTGCTCTCGTGTTCCGCGGAGATGGCTCCTGCGACGATCGCCACGGTCATACCGCACACGGGATCGATCGCCTCGCGCGCTTCCTCGGCCGGATGGTCGACCTCGAACTGACCCGGGTCGATCCGGTGCCGTGTCGCGATGACCTCGGCCATGATCGCGAGGGCGATCTCAGCTTGCGTCGAGGGTCCCAGATCGAATCCCGCGGGGGATCTCACGTTATCAAGCTCAGAGCCCTCGGCCCCGCGGGCTTTGAGCGACGCGATGACGTTCGCTCGACGAGTGTTGCTGGCAACCAGCCCGATGTAGCCCGCGCCGGTCTTGAGCGCGGTCTCAAGGGCGATCTCGTCGTAGCGGTTCATCGTTGCGACCACGACGGCATCGCGCGCTCCGAGCGTAAGGCGGTCCATGACGTCCAGGGCGATCGGTGCTCCGGTACCGTGGATCTTCTCAGCCGGATCATCGAGCACCGCGGTCACGCGATAGTCGAAGATCCCGGCGACCTTGGCGAGGGTCCTCGTGACCGGCGATGACCCCACCAGGACCAGCCGGGGGCGCGGCAACTGGGGTTCCACGAACACGTCGAGGCCTCCCTCCGAAGCGCACGTTGTTATCTGGTTCACGACGCCGAGACGATCGGGTTCCCGGGGAGCACCCGGAGGGCGGATGCGAACGAGCCTGGCGGTGCCGTCCGAGAGCGACGCGAGCGCCTCGCGCACGACTATCGGCTCGGAACAAGAGCCTCCGACCCATCCCTCGACCTCGCCGGTCGCGCTGATGATCGCGCGGTCGCCCGCCCGAGCCGAGACCGGACGGTCCACGGCCACGACGGTCGCGAGGACGTAAGGGTCTCCGCGCTCGTCCAGTTCGGCGGCGCGTCGCAAGAGTTCGCTCACCTGTGACCTATCAACTCGAGGCGCCTGCTTTCTGCATGGCTTCCCATACCTTCGCCGAGGTTACCGGCATGTCGATGTTACGAACCCCCATGTGGGCCAGGGCGTCGATCACGGCGTTCACGTACGCGGCGGGAGAGCCTACCGTCGCGGATTCGCCGACGCCCTTGGCGCCGAACGGGTGGTGAGGCGAGGGGGTCACCGTCTGGTGGGTCTCGAAGCGTGGGGTCTCCCACGAAGTCGGCAGCAGGTAGTCCATGAAGTTCGAGCCGATGCAGTTGCCGTCGTCGTCGAAGGTGATCAGTTCCATGGCGGCGATGCCGTAACCCTCGGCGAGACCACCATGGATCTGTCCCTCGACGATCATCGGATTGATCCTCACGCCGCAGTCGTCCACCGCGAGCATGCGGAGCACCTTCCACTGTCCGGTCTGAGGATCCACTTCTACGACCACCATGTAGGTGCCGAACGGGAATGTCATGTTCGGCGGGTCGTAATAGTGGCTGTCCTCGAAACCGTGTTCGAGGCCTTCCGGCATGTTCGTGTACGCGGCGAACGCCACATCCTGGATCGTTACCGCTTTGTCCGGGGCGCCCTTGACGCTGAACCTGTCGACCTTGAATTCGAGGTCCTCTTCAGAGACCTCCAGGAGGTGAGCGGCGATCTTCTTGCCCTTCTCGACCAGCTTTCGGGCCACCATGGCCGTGGCTGCTCCCGCGGTCGGAGTGCTACGCGACGCGTAGGTTCCGAGCGAGTAGGGGGTGTTGTCCGTGTCGCCGTACTGGACGATCACATCCTCCGATGGGATCCCGAGTTCCGTGGCGACGATCTGGGCGAAGGTCGTCTCGTGTCCCTGGCCCTGTGTCTGCACGCCGATCTTGAGGATGGCCTTCCCGGTGGGGTGGACCCGCAGCTCCGCGGAGTCGAACATCTTCAGACCGAGGATGTCGTAGTCCTTGGAAGGACCGGCACCGACGACCTCGGTGAAGCTCGCCATGCCGATACCGATAAGCCTGCCCTCGGCCCTCGCGGCCTTTTGTTCCTTGCGCAACTCGGCATAGCCGAGTTCATCCATCGCGAGGTTCATCGCTCGCTCGTAGTCACCGGAGTCGTAGACGAATCCCGTGGCCGATTTGTAGGGGAACTGATCCGGCTGGATGAAGTTCTTGCGCCGCAGTTCCGCCGGATCCACCCCGAGCTCGTAAGCCGCGTTCTGCACGAGCCTCTCGACCAGGTACGAGGCCTCGGTTACCCGGAATGAACACCGGTACGCGACCCCACCAGGAGCCTTGTTGGTGTACGCGCCTTGGGCCGAGAGATAGGCGGCCGGCATGTCGTACGAGCCGGTAACGATGTGGAAGAGGCCGACCTTGCATTTGGTCGGCTGAGCATCGGCGAAGAACGCCCCGTTGTCGGACAGCAACTCCACCCTGATGCCCAGCATCTTGCCGTCGTTGGTAAGGGCCAGCTCACCGCGCATGTGGTAGTCGCGCGCGAAGCCGGTGGAGATCAGGTTCTCGGTGCGGTCCTCGATCCACTTGACCGGGCGCCCGATGAGCAGGGATGCCGCGGTCGCCGCCACGTACCCGGGGTACACGGGGACCTTGTTGCCGAAGCCGCCACCGATGTCGTGGGTGATGATCTGGATCATGTGTTCCGGTAGTCCTGCGACCAGCGCGAACACGGTGCGGTGTGCGTGAGGAGCCTGCGAGGTCATGTGAAGGGTGGCTTTGCCGGAGATTGGGTTGACGTCGGCAACGATCCCGCATGTCTCCATCGGGGCGGGGTGGCAACGGGGATAGAAGGTCGAGAGCTCGATGATCTTGTCGGCCTGCTGGAACGCCTTCTCAGTCGCCTCTTTGTCGCCGGTCTCCCATTGGAAGCAGCGGTTGTCGGTCTGGCCCTCCTTGTCGTCCCGGATCAACGGCGCGTCCGGCTCGAGAGCCTGTTGGGGTGTGACCACCGCAGGGAGCGGGTCGTACTCCACGTCGATCAACCCCAGCGCGTCGTGGGCGATGTACGGATCCTCGGCCACGACAGCCGCCACTTCCTGTCCCTGGAAACGCACCTTGTCGGTGGCGAACACCGCTTGGGTATCGCCCGACATCGTCGGCATCCAGGCCAAGTTGTGCTGCGCGAGCAACTCACCCGTCACCACCGCGACGACACCAGGCATGGCCTGGGCTTCATCGACGTTGACCGAAACGATCCGTGCGTGGGCGAACGGGCTCCTCAGGATCGCCATGTGGAGCATGTTGGGCAGCGTCAGATCCTCGACGTAGGTGCCCTTACCTTGGATGAAGCGGTCGTCTTCCTTGCGCTTGACGCTCTGGCCGATGCCGTGGACGTCGGTCTCTACGGTCGTCATGTCTGCTCCTTTAGGCCTCTGAACCGGTCGCGACCGGCTCCGACTGCTTGGCTGCTGCGGCCGCCTGGACGGCCTTGACGATGTTCATGTAGCCGGTGCACCGGCAGATGTTTCCAGACAACGCCCAGCGGATGTCGTCCTCGCTTGGGGTTGGGTTCCGCTCGAGCAGTTCCGCCGCGGTGAGCATCATGCCGGGAGTGCAGAAGCCGCACTGCAAACCGTGCTCCTCCTTGAAGGCCGCCTGAATCGGATCCAACTGTCCGTCTTGCATCAGGCCCTCGACCGTCTTGATCTCGCGTCCGTTGGCCTGCACCGCGAACACCGTGCACGACTTGACCGGCGCGCCGTCGAGCAGCACCGTGCACGCACCGCAACTGGTCGTGTCGCAGCCGACGTGCGAGCCGGTCAGCCCGAGGTCACCCCGGAGGAAGTGGATCAGGAGGCGGCGCGGTTCAACGTCTCCGGTTCTGTCTTGCCCGTTCACCTTCAGCGCGATCTCCACTGTCCCTCCCTAAGCCCGAGCCAACTCGAGAGCCCGGTCGAGCCCTCTCCTGACGAATGTTCTGACCATCGCTCGTTTGTATTCCGCGGAGCCCCTCACGTCCGAACTCGGATTCGATGCCTCGGCGGCGAGCCTGGCGGCCTCCTCGAAAGCCTCGGCGGTCGGTTCGGCGCCGGCGAGCGCCTCTTCCGCGGCGGTCGCCTGGATGTTCTTCGAGCCGACCGCGGTGAGCGCGATGCCGGCCCTCTTGACGGTGCCGTTGTCGAGAGCCAGATGCACGGCCGTCGCCACGGTCGCGAAGTCACCGACCCGGCGCTCCATCTTGAGATAGGTGCCACCGGAACGAGCCGGGGTTCTCGGTACCCGGATCTCGGTGATCATCTCGGTCGGTTCGAGAGAGGTCGTAAAGATGTCGACGAGTAGCTCCGATACGGGGATCGTGCGCTCGCCGGTGGAACTCTTGATGACCACCTCGGCCCCGAGGGCGAGCATCACCGAGCCCCAATCTCCCGCGGGGTCGGCGTGGGCGAGTGAGCCGCCGATCGTTCCGCGGTTCCGCACGAGGGGGTCGGAGATCATCGGGGCGGCGGCCGCCATCACCGGGTATCCAGACTTGAGGAGTTCGGATCGCTCGAGTTCGCTATTCCTCGTAAGTGTTCCCACGCGCAGGTGCTCTGCGTTCTCTTCGATGAATCCGAGGTCCGGCACCCGGTTGACGTCGACCAGGAGGCCCGGAGACGCGAATCGAAGCTTCATCAGGGGGATCAGGCTCTGACCTCCGGCGAGCACCTTCGCTTCGTCGCCGTGTTGAGCGAGCGTGGACAGAACCTCCTCCACCGAGTCGGGTGCGACGTAGTCAAACCTGCTGGGGAACATGCTGACCTCCCGGGAATGGGCGGAGCCTTTCTTGCGCTTGCAATGATTATCGGGTGAGTGCTCCAGGGGGTCAATAGCGGGACCCCCAAC
>JBKJZQ010000018.1:0-5854 GCA_046715095.1 Actinomycetota bacterium
GAAGATGTTGTCGTTGCCATCTCCCTTCAGGGTGTCGGTGCCGTCGGCGGCCCCCACGGCCTCGATGCCGGATACCGCATCCGTGCCGTCCCCGCTGATGACACCGCTGACGAGGTCCGCGTCCAGGTTGCAGACGCAGAAGTAGTCGGCCATGTCGAAGTCCCCGGGTCCGCCGTTCATGGTGTCGTCGCCGAGGCCACCGAGGAAGAGGTCGTCGCCGTCACCCCCGTTGAGGGTGTCGTTCCCGCCATCGCCGTCGAGGTAGTTGTTTTCTCCGTCACCCGTGAGGGTGTCGCCGAAATCGATGGTGCCGAGCAGACCTTCGATGCGCACGAGTATGTCGGTTCCCTCGCCCGTGGCGACACCGGTCTCGAGGTTCGCGTCGATCGGGCCGGCCGCGAACCAGTACGAGGCGTAGTCGATCGCCTGACCTCCACCGCCGTCGATAGTGTCGTCGCCGAGGCCACCGAACAGGATGTTGCTGCCGCTGTCCCCGGTGATGTCGTCGTTGCCCTCGGAGCCGACGACCGCTTCGAGGTTCGCAAGGTCATCGGTTCCCTGACCACCCGTAGCCGTGCCGGTCTGAAGGTTCACGACCACACGGGGGGTCCCGGTGAAGTACACGATGTCGAGATCGTTGCCACCATCCACTATGTCGTCCCCAAGCCCCGGATCGATGAGATCGATATCGCCGGAGCCGCTGATCGTGTCGTTCCCGTCGTTGCCAAAGAGGAAGTTCGTCGCGTCGTCGCCGATAAGAGTGTCATCCCCGGGTGATCCGAACACGCCGTTGATGTTCACTAGTTTGTCGGCGCCCTCACCGGTCGCCGTGCCGGCACCGAGATCCACCGCCACCGCGGCAGGCGACGTATTGAACAGGGCCGTGTCCGGATCGGCACCGCCCTTGTAGGTGTCATTACCGAACTGACCCATAAGGTAATCACCCCCGGCGCCGCCGTCCATCTTGTCGTTTCCGTTACCGCCGAAGATGATGTCCACACCACCGCCACCGCAGATGATGTCGTTCCCGCCCTTGCCTTTGATGAGGTCGTCGCCGCCCTTGGCTACGATGACGTCGGCACGTTTCGTGCCGTTGATCTCGTCGACTCCGTTCGTTCCCACCTTCGTGGCCGTCTTGCCCATGCACCTCGGCTTGGCCGCCTTAGCCGTGCCCGAGAGCACCAAGATGTTCGCCCCGAGCAGCCCCAGGGTGAGAATCGTCGCGATCCCTCTTTTGCGTTTCAGGAAAGTCCCCTCTCGATCTGTACTCGCTTCCCGCGAAGTCGTTTGTAAGTGATTGCCACAATGCTTCTATTGAATTACTTTGCTCTTGGAAGGTCAATGTCAATGGGTATGGCCTTGTTTGACGGGTATCCGACATTGGTCTCAGACACAAGTTGTCGGCAGGCGGACGGACTCCATGAAGCTGGACGGGCTCATCCCAGTGCTCTCAAAAACGGAACTTTTCGGACATCTCTCCGAGGAAACCGTGCGCGAGATAGCGCCGAAAGGCATCCGGCGCCGGCACAAGAAGGGCGAGTTGATCTTCCGCCAAGGTGACGAAGGGCGCACCGTCTACGTACTTCTGGAAGGTCTCGTGAAGATCTTCGTTACGTCGGAGCGCGGCGACGAGATGTTGCTCGCGACGCTTCAGGGTCCCGCGACGTTCGGAGAGCTTGCTCTGATCGACAGTCTTCCGCGCTCCGCTTCGGTGGAAGCGATCGAACCCGTCGAGACACTCGCGTTCAACGTCACCGATCTCGTCGAGCTCTCCAAGGCGAACGGCTCCTTCAGTACGGGTCTGCTCGAATCGCTCGCCGGGCTCATCCGCCGGCTGACCGACCAGGCCTCCGACTTCGTGTTCCTGGATCTCCATGGTCGCGTCGCGAAACTGCTCCTGAACTTCGCAGACACGCGCGGAGAGCACACCGACGAGGGGATCGTCCTGGACCTGCACCTGACCCAAGGGGACCTCGCTCGGATGGTCGGAGGCTCTCGTCAGAGCGTCAACCAGATACTCGGGACGCTGTCGAACCGCGGCTACCTCGCGCTTTACGGACGCAAGATAGTCATCAAGAGGCTCGATCTTCTGCGCCGTCGAGCGGGCCTCGAGCCGTTCGCCTAGCCGGCCCCCTCGCCCTGATCGAGAACAGGAGAGGTAGCTCGCCCTCCTGGGTCTCCGGCAACCTCCACCGCCCGTCCTCTCCTTGCCTCAGGAACCGAAGGTTCTGCGACTCGGAGAAGTCGAACTCGTGGAGGAACTCGATCTGCAAACCTGCTCCGACCAACGCACTTACGACAGAGCCCATGCTGTATGGCCATCCGTACTCGACCTGTCCGCCGATGTGAAACTCGATCGGTTTCTCCCGAGGGAAGTACGGATGTCGAACGCGCGGCTCTGTTTCGTTCTGATCGTCGAACACGTAGGTGATCGGGTGGTACTCCGCGATGTAAAAGGTCCCGCGGGGTTTGAGGAAGTGGGCCACGACCCGAGCCCATCGGTCGAGATCCGAGAGCCAGGCGAGCACGCCGAACGAGGTGTAGACGATGTCGAAGCTGCCATCGAGGTTGTCGGGGAGCTCCAGGACGTCAGAGCACACGAACTCTGCCTCGATACTCGACTCCGTCGCAAGCGACCGGGCCGTCTCGATCGCTTTAGGCGAGAAATCGACACCAGTGGCGATGGCACCGCGCCGGGCCCACGACATCGTGTCGAGGCCGAAGTGGCATTGGAGATGGAGCAACCTCTTCCCGGCAACATCTCCAACCTCTTCGATCTCGAAGTCCTGAAGATGGTCCTCCCCGCGCAAGAAGGCTTTGACCTGCTGGAAACCGGGCGTGCATCTGAGAGAGGTCCACTGTTCCCAGAGTTCGCGGTTCGCGTCGCGGTACGTGCCCCAGTTCTCAGCCGGCATGCTTCGTCGCAGCAAGTGAGAACGTCAGAGGAAGCTCGCCGCGCTTCGGAGGGAACCGGTACGTCCCATCCGGCTGCAGTTCCAGGAACGACTTGTCCCAGTGCGTGTAGGGGAATTCGTGCAGGAACTCAACATGCAGCCCGGCAGACGCGACGGCGGTAAGCACTTCTCCGAGGTCGTGCGCCCAACCGAACTCCAACGGATGCTCGACCTTCGCCTCGTGGTCCGCGTACGTTCCCTGGGTGAGGAATGGCATCGGCTCCCGGCGGTGGAAGTACGGGTACGCGGGTCGCAGCTCTTTCACGCCGGGCCCGTCATCGAAGATCTGAGCGAAGGGATGGATCTCGGTCAGATAGAAGAGCCCTCCCGGAGCCAGGAAGTGTTCAACGACCTGAGCCCATCCCTTCAGATCCGACAGCCACCCAAGCACTCCGCGCGAGGTGTAGACGATGTCGAACCGTCCCTCGAGGTTGTTGGGAAGCTCGTAGATATCGGACTGCACGAAGATGGCGTCAAGCGAAAGCTCTTTAGCGAGCTCGTTCGCGAGATCGACGGCCTCCTTCGAGAAATCAACACCGGTCGCTTCGGCTCCGAGTCGCGCCCACGACATCGTGTCCAACCCGAAATGACACATGAGGTGAAGGAGAGACTTGCCCTCGACGTTGCCGACCTCGTCGATCTCGTACTTGTGAAGCCGAGTCCCCCCGGCCTTGAACCCCTCGACGTCGTAATGATCCGACCGAGCGTGTATCCCCGTCAGCTCATCCCACTTCTCTTGATTGACCTTTAGGTATTCCTCCATGCCGAGGAGCCTTCCATCTTTCCTCTCCAAAGTCACCCGTCCCGGCTGGGGGAGAAAACTGTAGCTAGGTCGAGTTGTCGGCGAGGGCGTGCAGGATCGTTTTCATCTGGAACGGGGTGAGGCCCGGATGCTTGCTGAGGATGCGGGTCACGATCCCGGCGATGTGGGGGGCCGCAAAGCTGTTGCCGGTGGAGCGGATCGTCGATCCTTTCTGCCACGCCACCTCGACGTCGATCCCCGGCGCGCCGAACTCGACCGGCGGGGACGGGTTGTAGTCCCAGTGCATCGGATCCTTGCCCTCGTGGGCGGCGACCGAGAACACAGATGAGTACTGGGACGGATAGCTGGGGGCCGGGACGTTATTCATCGCGGATACCAGCATGACGTTCTTGAAGTAGGCCTCGTCCGTCAGCTCGTGGAACATGCTGAAGAAGTCACGCTTCTTCGTGCTGAGGCTGAGGTTCACGACATGCATGCCGTTCTCTACAGCCCACTTTAGGCCGCCGGCGAACACCGCCCCCTTCCCGGTCAACATGCTGCCCAACACCCGGATGCTGTAGAGCTCGCACTCCGGGGCCACCCGGCGGATGATGCCGGCGCAAGCCGTCCCGTGACCGAACACGTCACGAGCCGGAGCGTCCTCGACGACCCGGTATTCCTCCTCGACCGTCAGGTCGAGCTCGATCACGATGTTGCCGTTGAGCTCTCCGACGGCAGGATGGTCACCCTCGATCCCGCTGTCGATGACGGCCACCCTGACCCCGGCCCCCGTCGCGTCGTCCAGCGCCCACCCGCGCATGATCGCGGACGGAAGATCGAGTCTCTCTATGCGCTTAAGCGTTCCGGCCTCGAACTGTTCCGACCAGGCCGGCTTGAGATCGCTGCTCATCTGCGTCGGTCCCGTACCTTGATGTAATTGACGAACTCGCGCAGGATGCCGACCGCCGCCGATCGCTCTTCTTCTCCCGCAGTCGCGAGGAAGTTGAAGTGCGAGGCGAGTTCGGCCATCTCGGCGCTGGGGCCCTCGCTCTCTTCCGCCAGACGGAGCAACGTCGTTGTGAGGTCGCCGTCTCCCGCCTCCCCCACGGCGCGTAGCAATTCGTGTCCGAGACGAGAGAACACCCCCAGGTTCTCGATCCCCAGCGCGGCCTGGCGCGCGAACAAGGACAGGAGTTCCATATCGTGGGATCCCTCACTGCCGTCTGAGCGGCGGTCGAGAACGCTGATCACGCCGAGCATCTTGCGCTCCGTCTCCAGGGGCATGGCGAGGATCGACGTGGGCACGTAGCCGGTGCTCTCCGCGAAGCGCTGCGCGAAGCGAGGGTCCTGCCTAACGTCCTCGATCGCGATCGGCTGTCCAGACATGACCACCCAGCCGGCGATGCCTTGACCGGACGGTATACGCATCCCAACCACGTCCTCGGCCCCGGCGCCGGAGGCGACGTAATAGACGAGCTCACTGTCGTCGTTATCGAGTAGCGCGAGGGAACAGGCGGCGGCCTCGAAGATGCTCTTGGCCGCGTCGGTGATCGAACGCAGCAATTCAAGCTGTCCGGAGGGGGCAAGCGCCGGTCCGAGCTCGTCCGCGAGTCTCGCAACATCTCGCAAGAGATCTCTCGACCGATCGTTCATGTGGCCTCCATTCACCGATCTGTGCTCAAAAACGTCTAAGTGCCAACGAACCGTACTGTCGGCCGCCGCATAAGAGAACACGTTGTCGGCGATCCTGTAAACCAGCCGACACCTGCACTGTCGGCTACCCGACTTATAGGGAAAGAAACCCTGTAACCCAATTGACACTCTGCCTGTCACCTAGTTGACTGCGCAGAATCCAGTCTTCCGATTGGATGATGTCAATGCAAGGGTTCGACCGAGAGAAGGAAGGGAGCAGCAAGATGGCAGACACGCCGAAGCCCGAAGAGATGGTTCCTGATGATTTTCAGCACGACTATGACGATCGTCAGAAGGAACTGAACCGCAAGATCCTGGAGAAGGTCGCCGAGGACCCGGATTTCCGTGGCCACCTGCTTGAGGACCCGGACGGGGCCCTCGAGAAGGCAGGACTCGCCGCCGAGGCGAAGGCGCTCGACAACGTCGACGACCAGGGTGACTCGGACGTCGAGGGTCACTACATGTG
>JBKJZQ010000019.1:0-3653 GCA_046715095.1 Actinomycetota bacterium
ACGTCGAGCACGAGAGCTTCCGCGCCTTCCGCGATCTTCTTCGACATGATCGACGAGGCGATCAACGGGATCGACTCCACTGTGCCCGTCACATCCCTCAAGGCGTAGAGCTTGCGATCGGCCGGGGCGATGTTCGGGGACGAGGAATAGATGACGCATCCGACGTCCTTGAGGATGCGCACGACCTCCTCGGAAGAGAGATCGACCCTGAACCCGGGGATCGCCTCGAGTTTGTCGAGGGTGCCTCCCGTGTGGCCAAGTCCACGTCCGGACATCATCGGATCGGCAACGCCGCAGGCCGCGATGATCGGCGCCAGCGGCAACGACACCTTGTCGCCTACGCCTCCGGTCGAGTGTTTGTCGGCCGTGGGCCGGTCGATCGCCGAAAGATCGACGATCTCTCCGGAATCGAGCATCGCCTGCGTCCAGGTCGAGAGCTCATCCGGCTCCATCCCTCGCCACACGATCGCCATGAGGAGTGCAGCGGCCTGTTCGTCGGCGACCGAATCCCCGTCTGTGTACGCCTGGATGAACCACTTGATCTGTTCGTCGCTCAGGCGCGCGCCGTCACGCTTGGTACGGATGACATCGACCGCGTCCAATCCTCAGTCTTTTCGCTCGTTGAGGTCGGCTTCGGTGTACGCACCGGGCAGGAGGGAGTCGAGGCGTCGAGGTCCATCGTCGGAGTCCACCTGAAGCTCGGGACCCCCGATCTCGATGAGGATCTGGCGGCATCTCCCGCACGGCATCAGCGGATCACCATCTCCCGCGACCACGCTTATCGCGAGCATCCGCCCGCCACCGGAGTCGTAGAGATTGGAGACGAGCCCACACTCGGCGCACAGAGTCAGCCCGAAGGAGGCATTCTCGACGTTGCATCCCGTGATGATCGCGCCGTCGTCCAACAGCGCGGCCGCTCCGACCCGAAGTCCCGAGTAGGGGGCATAGGCGCGTTTGGCGGCCTCGGCTGCCTCGCTCCGGAGCTCGTCCCAGTTAACCGCTTCGGTCATCGTCTATTCCTCCCACGGAAACTGAGCGGCCCACACTTCGGGGACGCAGAACGAAAAGTGAATGTTCCGGCAGTGTCACCCGTGGAGCTTATTCCTTGACGTAGGGGACGCCGTCGGCGGCCGGGACCCGGGTTCGCCCGACGACACCTGCGACCACGAGGAGGGTCGCCAGATAGGGGGCCATGGCAAGCAGCTCCGAGGGGATCCCGACGTTGAGGATCGCCAGCTTGTTCTGAAGAGATTCTGCGAAGCCGAAAACCAGTGCGGCCCCGAAGGCCCCGACCGGGTTGTAGCGACCGAACAGCATCGCCGCCAGCGCGATGAAACCTTTGCCCGCGGTCATGTTCTCGTCGAACCGGCCGACCGATCCGAGGGTGAGGTAGGCGCCGGCGATACCGGCAACCATGCCGCCAAGTACGACGTTGCGGTAGCGAACCTTGAGAACATCGATCCCTACGGTGTCGGCCGCTTTGGGGTGCTCGCCGACCGCTCGTACCCGTAGCCCCCAGCGCGTCTTGTTCAGCCCGAACCACACCGCCGCGACGAGGATGAACGCGAGGTACACGAAGATGTTGTTGCGGAACAGGAGGGGGCCTATCAAGGGGATCTTGGATAGCAGGGGGATCGAGACCCGATCGAAGGTTCCCGGATTGTTGAGGTTCTGATACTCGACGAGCACGCGCGCTGTCAGGTAGCTCGTTATTCCAAGGGCGAAGATGTTGAGCACGGTCCCGGCGATGATCTGGTCGACGCGGTAACGGATCGAGAGAACGGCGAGGACCGCAGAGAGAAGCCCGCCGGCCAGCGCTCCTCCGATGAGCCCGACCCACAGGTTCCCGGAAGCGCTCCCGATGATGACGCCGATGAACGCAGCGAACAGCATCATCCCTTCGATGGCGATGTTGACTACGCCCGCCTTCTCGCACAGAACTCCCGACAACGCTCCGAGGGTGAGAGGGATCGATCTCAAGAGGGTGCTCTGCAGCATCCCGTAGAGGTTGAGAGAGTTGTCCTCGGTTGCCCAGACGAGGAAGGCGAAGATGAACAGGAAGACCACGCCGCCGAGAACGAGATAGATGCGCTTGCCGAAGCCACGCGCCAGCTGCATGCCGCCGATGAACGCGGTTACCAGAGCCAGGAAGTAAGCGGTCCCGGCCGCAGGGATCTCTACATTGGGAAGCTCCGCGAACTGATCGGGACCGTTCAGCCCGAACGTGGCACTGCTGCTCCCGCTCCCCATCCCGAACAGCACCGCGATACCAACGGCGAGGAGGATGAAGAAGAACCCGAAGACTCGAGCCCTGGCGGGGTCGATCGTCGACTTCGTGACGGTAGTGGACGGGCTGCTCATGATCCCCACGTCTTCGCGAGAGTCCCCTCGGACTCGCCGCCCGCGGTACGGAGCTTGACGCGGAACATGGCTCGCACGAGGGCCGGTGCGGCAACGAAAGCGATGATCAGGGCCTGGATGACGACGATGATGTCGATCGGGGTGGAGGTCGACGCTTGCATGGTCAGAGCGCCTGCTCTCAAGGCGCCGAAGAGGATGCTGGCCAGCACGATCCCACCCGGATGGGACTTGCCCAACAGAGCGAGGGCGATCGCATCGAATCCAAAGCCCGAGAAGCCGGGGCTGAGGAACTTCTTGATCCCGAGCATCTGGGTAGCGCCCGCCAGACCGGTCAGGGCACCCGCCATCATCATCGCGAGGATGTAGGTGCCTGCGACGCTCATGCCCGCGTAGGCCGCTGCCTTCGGGTTCGTCCCGACCGACCTGAACTCGAACCCGATGGTCGTTCGGAAGAGGATCCACCAGATGAGCCAGGCGACCGCGAGCGCGATGAGGATCCCGAGGTGAATCCGAAGATCACTCGTCAGGGTGGGCAGCTCGGCGGTCTCCGCAACCGGTTTGGAGATGGGGTCGTTACGTCCCGGCCTGAGGAAGAAGTCGGATTTCAAGAGGTAGTTGACGCCGCTGAGGGCGATGAAGTTGAGCATGATGGTGGAGATCACCTCGTGAGCCCCGGTCTTCGCTTTGAGGAAGCCGGCGATGAATCCCCATGCCGCGCCCGCTGCCGCTCCGGCCAGGAGCGCTAGCGGGATGTGGAAGATCGCCGGCATCGTCGGCCAGCTGAAACCGACCGCGACCGCTCCGACGAATCCCGCCAGGATCTGGCCTTCACCGCCGATGTTGAACAGCCCGGCACGGAACGCGAGGCCCACCGAGAGCCCGGCCAGCAGCAACGGGGTGGCGTTCACCAGCGTCTCGCTGATGGCGTAGCGGCTGCCGAAGGAACCCCAGAACAGAGCGATGTATGCCTCGGACGCGACCTCCCAGGAAAGGCGCAATGCTCGCCCCGGGTTGGCCGTGAAAGAACCCCAGGCTCTCAGGGTTTCCGGGTCGGTGAAGATGATGACAAGCGCTCCCACGAGGAGCGCGGCCGCGAGGGCAAGGGTCGGCACGAGCAGAGATCGCGCGAGTTTCTTCACGGACTCTCCTCTTTCGTCTCAGCCGGAGGCGGTGGGGGTGCCGTCGACCGTGGTTCGTCTCGCGATCCGGCCATGAGCCGACCGACCTTCTCACGTGTGGCGTCCGCGCGTTCCAGCACTCCGACGATCTCTCCTGCGGACATCACCGCGATG
>JBKJZQ010000020.1:0-6078 GCA_046715095.1 Actinomycetota bacterium
TGGCGACCGTCTTGGAGCCCTCAGGGGCACAGCAGCCGGCCCCCGACTCGCCGCCGCAACAACCGGCGTCTGCTTTTGCGAACTCCGGTGAGTCCGCGAGGACCGTGTAGACCTCCCACGGCGCACCGTCCGGGTCGTTGACCCACACCTTGTCCTGGACCGCGTAGCAACACTCGACGCCCTCTTCTTCCGCGGTCGCCAGTCCTTCCGAGCCCAGGCGAGCGGTGGCAGAGGCGACCTCACCGGTCGACTCGACCTCGATGCCGAGGTGGTTCAGGGATCCTCCGTGGCCCTGGTTCTCGATCAGAACCAGCTTGAGGGGCGGTTCGGCGATCGCGAAGTTAGCGTACCCGGGACGGCGTTTGGCCGGCTCGGTCCCGAAGAGCTTCGAATAGAACTCGACCGCTCCCTCGATCTCGTTCACGTTGAGCGCCAGCTGAACTCTGGACATCACGACACCTCCAGCTCGAGGCGGCTTCCACCGATCTTTCCCAAAATCGTGCATCGACCGCCGTCTATGTCTACCGGCATGGATACTTGCACGAGACATCGATAGCTGTCAATGTGTTGCCCATGAGAACGATCGCACTGATCACCCAGGGCTGCTGCCCCCCGCTGATGAAGACACCGATCGACGAAGCGGAGGCGGAACGGCTCGCCGGCGCGTTCAAGCTGCTCGGGGACCCCGGGCGTCTCCGTCTTCTGAGCCTGATCGCCGCTCACCCCGGCGGCGAGGCGTGCGTCTGCGAACTGACCGAGCCCCTGGGGTTGAGCCAGCCCACGGTCAGCCATCACCTGAAGCTGCTCCACCAAGCCGGACTGCTCGAACGCGAGAAACGGAGCACGTGGGTCTACTACAAGGTCGATCCGTCCACGCTCAAGACGGTGAGGGACGCCCTCGCGATCTGAGGCTACTCGGGGGCGATCGTGTCGAACCCCGTGTACGGCCGCAGCGCGTCGGGGATCGTCACGCTCCCGTCGGCCCGCTGATGGTTCTCGAGCAGCGCAACGATCGTGCGACCTACCGCGCAGGCGGTCCCGTTCAGCGTATGGACCAGGCCCTTGTCGTCCTTGCCCTTGTAGCGGATGTTGAGCCGCCGCGCCTGGTAGTCGGTCGCGTTCGTCGCCGAGGTGAGCTCGAGGTAGCGGTTCCCTCCCGGTATCCACGCTTCGTTGTCGACCTTCTTCGCGGCGACGGCGCCGAGGTCTCCGCCGCACATCACGAGCACGCGATAAGGGATCTCGAGGGCCTGGAGGATCTTCTCCTGGTTCGTGCGGATCGCGGCGAACTCATCCCATGAATCATCGGGATGCGTGAACGAGAACTGCTCGACCTTATCGAACTGGTGCACGCGGATGAGCCCTTTCGTGTCCTTCCCATAGCTCCCCGCCTCGCGGCGGAAGCAGGTGGACATCCCTGCGTAGCGGGTGGGGAGGGAATCACCCTCGAAAGTCTCGTCCGAGTGCATCGAGGCGAGCGCTACTTCGGAGGTCCCGGCGAGATAGAGGTCGTCCTTCTCGATCCGGTAGTACTCGAACTCCTCAGCCGGAAAGAACCCGGTCCCGAACATCGCGCGCTCCCGGACCAAGACCGGAGTGACCACCGGTTTGAAGCCGCGTTCGAGCAGGAAATCGATCGCGAACCGTACGAGCGCTAGTTCGAGGATCACGCCGCGGCCGGTGAGATAAACGAACCGACTGCCTGACGTCTTGGCCGCGCGCTCGGAGTCGAACAGCCCGAGGGCCTCTCCCAACAGGGCGTGATCCTTCGGCTCGAAGTCGAAGTTCGGTTTGTCGCCGACCTCGCGCTCGACGACGTTGTCCTCCTCGGAGGCTCCCTTGGGCACGGAGTGATGCGGCAGGTTGGGAAGGAACGCGGCGGCTTCGTTCAGTTCGGCTTCGCTCTTCTCGAGTTCGGGCTCGATGGCCTTCAGTTGTTCCGCGAGAGCGCGCGCTTCCTCGATCGCCGCGGGGCGCTCGTCCTGACCCGCTTTGCCGATGGCTTTCGACGCCCGGTTGTGTTCCGCCCTCAGTGCCTCGACGCGCCCCAGCACCGCGCGGTATTTGGCGTCGAGCTCAACGACGCGCTCAACCCCCTCGACCCCTCCACGCCGCTCATAGGCAGCACGGACGACACCGAGGTCCTCCCTAACCAGCCTTAGATCGATCATCTGCACCTTGAGGGGCGACGCGCTTGCGGTCGGTCGGTCCCCTGCCGGCACCCGCCATCGCCTTGGAGATGGCATCGCTCTCCTCTTCTGACAGGTTGTGCTCGGAGGCGAGGTTGCGGATCGGCTTGGAGTAGGTCCGCGACTCGGTCCGGCCGTTGATCGAGGTGATCACGAGCCCGTCGCCGTGGTCGTCGAGGAGCGCCGCCGAGAACGACAGCCGGCCCCCCATCTCCTCGAAGGCGTCGTAGCGGACGACGTGGAACCGCTGGACCCCCAGCCTCCGGGAGGCGATCTCTCGCTTGAGATCGGTCCCCAGGGAATCGAGCCTCCGTCCGTAACCGTCGAGCTGCTCGCCCCAGACGCTCATGGTCGCCACGAGGTCTCGTTCGGCGCCGTCGCCCCGGACGACCTTGTACTGGCGGTTCATCCTCCGCAGCCTGAAGGCCAGGACTACCGCCACGATGAAAGCGATCAGGGCGACCGCCGCCACGGCGACGATCAGAAGGGTTAGCTGATAGTTGGTGAGGTCAGGCACGGTGGGAAATCCTACACTCCTCCATGCGCCCACCTTTGAGTGGTCTAGCCCGCGACCGTTCGCACGGAAACCACCACAAAGGTGAGTTAGCTGAGCTTGGCGTTCAGGGTCGGGCGGAGCGGATGTGGGACAGGATGCCCTTCTCGATCACGTCGTCGTCGCTCCAGCGCTCCTCGAGGTTCTCGGTGCCGGCGTAGCCGAACAGGGCTTCCTTCAGCTCCCCCTGATACCCGAGGGCGGCGAGAGCCTTCGACAGCTCGGCTCTGAGGGCGTCGTCGAGAGGCACGAAATCGAGGTCCTCGGGTCGAGGGAAGTACAACCGGTTCAGATCGAAGAGTCGCTGCAGTTCGGGCACCGGGTCGGGGTGATCGTCGACCCTCAGATCCACGGCCCGGTCGATCGTGCCCCCGTAGCCACCGCCCTCACGGACGACCATCACCGACGCCGACTGCCGGCCACGCCGGTCGCCGCCGGCCCGGTCACCGGCGTTCAGCGCCGCCAGCAACCGCAGGGCGAGTTCGCCCGTGCTGTTCTCGAACGCCTCACACATCGCATCGACGACCTCGGGACCGACGAGGATGTTGCCCTGGCAGCAGTACCCGTCGCCGGTCCGGCCCCCCGCCCAGTCGTAGCACTCCGCTCCGGTGTAGGTCGCCGCTCCGCCCGTCCCATCGACGACGCCCAGCTGACGGTGCTCCCTCTCATCGTCCGCGCCGGTAAGTTCGGCGACGACCGCATCGGCGTTCTTACCCGCGCGCAGGAGCTCGAGGCCACCGGGCCCGTAGCCGAGGTTCGCCAGGGCCTGGGTTGCGACCGCTCCGATCGGGGCGGCGCACCACGGAACGGCGGCGCCCACGGCGAGGAACTTGGAGGCGACCGCAACACCCCATTCGGAGCCGGACTCGGAAGATGGGTCCCACGCGGCGATCGAGAAAGTCATGCCTTACGCGTGCGCGGCCTGCTGCAGCTTCTCGCCCCGCTCGAGCGGGTACCAGCAGGCCGCGATGTGGTCGGGGTCCACATCGCCGAGCGGCGGGAACTCGGTCCTGCAGTTCTCCGGGATGCCACCCTGACCACCTACCTGGCGTGCCTTCGGACACCGGGGATGGAACGGACAGCCGGGCGGAGGATCGATCGGAGACGGCACGTCTCCTTCGAGCACGATGCGCTCGCTGGCCGAGGAATCGGTGTGCCTCTTCGGGACCGCGGAGAGCAACGCGGCGGTGTACGGGTGTTTCGGGTTCTTGTACAGCTCGGTCGACTCGGCAACCTCGACGATCCGGCCGAGGTACATCACCGCGATGCGATCGGAGATGTGCTGCACGACGCCGAGGTCGTGGCTGATGAAGATGTACGTGAGCTTGAACTCATCCTGGAGATCCTCGAGGAGGTTGAGGATCTGTGCCTGGATCGAGACGTCGAGCGCGGAGACCGGCTCATCGCAAACGATCAGCTTCGGGCGCAGCGCGAGCGCGCGGGCAACCCCGATCCTCTGTCGCTGGCCCCCGGAGAACTCGTGCGGGTAGCGATTGTAGTGCTCGGGGTTCAAGCCGACGCGATCCATCAGCTCCTGAACCTTCTTCTTGCCATCACCCTCGGTCTTGTGGATCTTGAACGGGGCCCCGACGATCTGACCGACCGTCTGCCTTGGGTTCAACGAGGCGTAGGGGTCCTGGAAGATCATCTGCATCTCTCTCCGCAGACGGCGCATCTGAGAACGGCTATAGCCGGAGATCTCTTCGCCTTCGAACCAGATCTTTCCGGCGGACGGCTCGATAAGCTTCAGCAACAGCCGAGCGGTGGTGGACTTCCCGCAACCGGACTCCCCGACGAGCCCGAGGGTCTCGCCCGACTTGACCTCGAAGGAGATGTTGTCAACCGCGTGCACCGCGGCGACCTCCCTCTGAAAGATGATGCCTTTGGTGATGGGAAAGTGCTTCGTGAGCCCCTCGACCTTGACGAGGTAATCATCCGCCGGTTGAGACATGTCGGTCATGATGCCTTCTTCGTTCGACTCGCCTGGCGCTCGACCCAGATCTTCGTCTTTTCTTGGGCCGAGAGGTGACAGGCGTCGGGGTGGCCCGCCCCGCGCTCTTTGATCTCGGGATCATCTTTGTCACAGGGATCGAAACGGTGGGGACAACGAGGGTGGAACGAACAACCCTTGGGAGTTCGGATCAAAGACGGTGGCGATCCCTCGATCGGAACCAGCTTCGAGCCCTTTTGATCCACGTGTGGGATCGATTCGAGCAAGCCCCATGCATAGGGATGTTGCGGGTTGCCGAAGACCTCTTCGCGCGTGCCCTGCTCGACCGCGCGACCGGCGTACATCACCATCACCTTGTTCGCGACCTCCGAAACGACACCGAGGTCGTGGGTGATGAGGATGACCCCGATATTGAACTCTGTCTTGACCCGGTCGATCAGATCGAGGATCTGGGCCTGAACCGTCACGTCGAGGGCCGTAGTGGGCTCATCGGCGATCAGGAGATCCGGGTTATGAGCCATGGCCATCGCGATCATGGCCCGCTGTCGCATGCCGCCCGAGTACTGGTGGGGGTAGTCCCGGAACCGTTCCTTGGGCTTCGGGATCCCCACCGCACCCAGGAGGTCGTAGGTGCGCTGTTCCGCTTGCTTCTTGGGGACCTTGTCGTGGCACAGGATCGCCTCGACGATCTGGTCTCCCACCCGGTAAAAGGGGTGGAGGCAGGAGAACGGATCCTGGAAGATCATCGCCATCTCCTTGCCGCGGATCTTCCTCAGGTCCTCCTTGCCGAGCTTCAGGAGGTCGCGGCCCTTGAACAACACCTCGCCCGTGATGTTGGCCGCGTTGCGGTCGGTGAGACCGAGGGCCGTCAGGTTCGTAACGCTCTTCCCGGACCCGGATTCACCCACGATCCCGAACGTGTCGCCCCGGTTGACCGTGAAGGACAGCCCATCGACCGCCTTAACCAGACCGTCACCGGTCGGGAAGTGGACCCTCAGGTCTTTGACCTCGAGCAGCGTCTCGGCACTCATGGTCGGGTGAGCATACGGGTTAGTTATCTCTCCTGTGAGGGGTTACGAATACCTGACCCGTGGGTCAAGGATCGCGTAGACGACGTCCACGATCAGGTTGGCGAGGATCACGAACAAGGCCGCGAACAGCGTCGTCCCGAGGATGATCGGGAGATCTGAGCTCGAGATGGCATCGACCGCGAGGAGTCCGATCCCTGGGATGTTGAAGATCCGCTCCGTGATGATGGCGCCACCCAGGAGGATCCCGAGGTATAGCCCGTACATGGTCACTACCGGAGTAAGCTCGCTCCGCAGGATGTGGCGGATTACCGACCGCTCCTTTAGACCCTTGGCCCTGGCGGTGCGGATGTAGTC